>JADLDX010001004.1 GCA_020846515.1 Pirellulaceae bacterium | reverse complement strand
GAATAAGCATTCGACGAACTGGCCAACTCCGTTAGTACCAGGTCCTTGTACAAACGACCGCTGGGCTCCGCGCCATAAATATACGACAGCATCTCAACGGCTGCGTAATCGCGATCACCGCCCGACGGAACGTGGTAGGCCAGATCAATCAGTTGGGTGTTGCCTACGCGACGCAGGACAACGGTGCGCTCTCCATCTTGTGGCGGCTCAGTGGTATAGGTGCGATCCAACGCTGCTTCGGGAGCTTTGAGTCCGCCGAAATACTTTTCGACCAACTGGATGCACTGCTCCGAATCGAACGTCCCGGCGACCACCAACATAATGTTGTCAGGCCGATAGAACTTACGATAGAAGGCTTGCAGACGGTCGATTGGCACGCGTTCGATATCGCTGCGATTGCCAATGGTCGAACGACCATAGTTGTGCCATTCGTAGGCCGCAGCCTGGACACGTTGCATGAGCACGCGTTGTGGACTGTTTTCTCCACGTTCGAATTCATTGCGGACGACCGTCATTTCACTAGCCAGGTCTTCAGCTTTGACAAAGCTGTTGAGCAGGCGGTCGGCTTCAAAACGGATCGCGAACTCCAGATTCTCTTGAGCTTGTCGCTCACTGGTCGCCGGCAGTGTTTCGTAATAATTCGTGCGGTCCAGCCAAGTGGTACCGTTGAAATCGGCTCCGCGATTGGTAAGAGTTTTAGGAACGTCGGGATGTGTCGGTGTGCCTTTGAAGAGCATGTGCTCCAGCAGGTGTGCCATGCCGGCTTCACCGTATCCTTCATGTCGCGAGCCGACAAAGACCGTCATGTTGACGGTGACCATCGATTTGCTTGGGTCAGGAAACAGGAGTACCTGAGTACCGTTGTCGAGACGATATTCGGAAATGCCTTCGATGGACGTAACCTTACTTGCCATGTGCTCCTCAGCGCTCAGGTTTCTGTTCGTACCGGGGGCCAACATCAGACCACTCAGGACGAACGCCAGTGAATAGAACCAACTGTGCCGTAGAGCCACCTGTGTGCTCCTTTGCAAAAAGAAATGAAACACACTCGAGCGAACGGACCAGCCGTACCAAGTGCGCATCAGCCTGCTAACAACTAATACAGCACATTATTCTAGAGAAGCCCGGCCGACTCAGGCAGTAGGCAGAGGCCAATCTGCCCCAAGGCCCCGCTTGAAAAAGAAAAACCCGCGAGGGAGTGCCTCGCGGGTTTTATCTAGTCTCTCTGGATGCGATTCGACTTTCGACTTAAAGCGTTTTCACGTAGGCGAGTCTCTCCGAGACTCGCGAATTTCACCAAAAGGCTCAGGACCCGCGTCTCGGAGAGACGCGGCTACGTGCTTCGTTGAACGGTATTGCGACTTAACGCCAGTCGAAACAAGCCGGTGAGCGATCGTTATTCTTCACGCATGGCGATCAGAATTCGCACGATGTAGTAGAACAGCATCGCTACCGACGAGAACAACGCCAGCGCCGCGGCGACGTGTTGGGTGGTGCGATAGTGGTGCAATACATTGGAGGTGTCATACAGGATGTAGGCCGAAGCTAGCACGACCATACCGACGGCAAACCACAGGCCGAGCGAGAAGCCCATGACCGCGCCGCAGACAACCGCAGCCAATGAGGCCAAACCGGCGATCCACAGGATGCGTCCCATCCACGAAAAGTCAGCTCGCGAGATAAACGTGAAGGCCGTTAGACCCACGAATACGATGCCGGTGATAACACCTGCCATCATGGGCAGTTGAGGATCGACAAAGTTAGCGGCGATGTACAACAGTGGCGACATGATGACGGCTTGAGCTAGCACGTACAGCGACAGGCCGACGTACTGCAATTGCGGGCTGGTATCCGATTCGGCCCAGGTGCGTGCCAGCCAACCTACCGCCATGAAGGCACCGATAAACAGAAGTGGCGCCCATTTATTGGTCAACAATCCACCCAGCACCGGTCCGATCGTGTTGAGCAATACGGCTTCCAACAAGACGAAACCAATGATGGCGCCACCGAGGTGCAGGTAAGTTCGCTTGATAAACTCGCTGCGTTCGGTCACGCTGGCCAGGGCCGCAACGTGCATGTCACTGGAAACTGCGTACGGGTTGTTCATGCTCACAGCTCTACTCCATCTCTATTGATCAAAAGGGCTCTATGGTCGAAAAGGATACTCGGGTTTCTTAATTGGTAACAGCGAATCGTCGGGGTCATCGGCTAATCGCTACATCCGGCCGGCGATGCCCCATAACCCATTATACGTTTTTCCAACATAAACGATCACTACCAATCCACAGCCCCCCACAATTGTGGAGTTCTAATCGGTTCAAGTCAATGAAACAATCTCTGGAATTGGTCGAGTTTCGACAAACCAGCGAGCGTTTCACGCCTGGTTAGTCGAAGTCGGCCCTCCCCGCCCACGCTGCGCGGAACTAACCCTCCCTTTCAGAGAGGGTCGAAAAAAACACGCGTTTAGCGTGTTTTTTTCGGGGAGGGTCGCGTGCGCCGCAGAATCGAGTTTGCAGCGAGCGCTTCACGCCTTGGTTATTCGAAGCCGGCCCTCCTGGGTTCTTCAAGAAAACGCAGGCTAAAAGCCCTCGCTAGCCAATTCCGCGGATAACTCGCTCAGCGATCAATAGCGGGCACAAGGCTAACCGTATGGCCAAGGGCTGGCGCAACGCCCTGATCAGATACACTGATCAGATACACTGATCAGATGCTCACTGGTGACATATGCGAAAGAGAGCCAAATGCGGCGCGATGCCCACGCGGTAAAACGAGAGGCATCGCCATCGCATGGGCTGTCGACCAGCGCGACTGGGCGAGCGCGACTAGGCCAGCGAGACTAGGCCAGCGACACTGGGCCAGCCACAGCCGGTTTAGATCATTCCTCGACCGAATTGCCTTCGGCAGGCGGTGGTGGCGGAGGAACGAATTTGGGGGCGGTGGTTTCGATCTTCTCGGGTTCCGGTGCTTGCCAGGCAGGCTTGCTGCTGGCTCTTGGGTCGGGGCGATCCCAACCCTGGAATTCGCGTTGAAAGTCGGTCAGATGCTTGCGAAGCTCGCGGTAGCTGCCGCCCAGGTTGCGGGCAACTTCCGGCAACTTGCGTCCGAACAACATCAGCGCGATCACGCCGAAGAAGATCAACTCGGTGGGACCAAGATTGAACATTTTGCAGAGTTCTCGTCAGATGAATACAGAAGATCGTCGTTAGGACAGCACTTATTCGCCTTCGATCTTTTGCGGTTCCTCTGGTTCCTCTCGCATGCCCTTCTTGAATTCCGTGGCACTTTTGCCAAGGTTACGCATGAGCGTTGGTAGACGTGCGCTGCCGAAAACCAGCAGAACGACGACCATGAAAATCAATAGCTCCGTTGTTCCCAAACCAAACATAGTAACTCCAAACATGCACAGCAAAACAGCGGTCAACAAGGCGGGGACCGCAGCCGAGCGTTAGCGAAAGCAGGTCCGTCCCCCTCAACGCGAGAGTACAGCCGGGACCAACGTCGGCATGAGAGTATCTGCCCTCTATTCTAAAGGAGCCGCCCAGTATGTCAATTTGGATCTCGGCTCCACCTTCCCTACGGACAGTATTCAGCGTTTTTTCATGAATGCCCTGACCCGCGCATCATTCGAGTCCTAGTGGCTTTTGCTCAACCGTAAAGCTCCATCGTTGAGCGACTTTTGTCGCAGTTGACGCGAGACATTGCGGTTAGGCCGCTGTTTTCTTCGGCGAACTTTCCTGGGCGAGCAACATGTTTCTCGGCGAACATCTTGTCCAAACCTCACGCGGGCCCCACCGGCCACGCGCATTACAGGCTGATGTTTACCAACGGTGCAGCCGGGTCGGCGACGACTTCCATGGCCTTGGTTCGCTCGTCCAACGTGGCTTCGATGCGTAACTTTTTGCCCACGGGCACGATTAGGCCTATATGGTCATTGGCATCAAATCCTTCGTCATTGGCGACCATCGAATGGGCGGGCTGGTCGCTACCATCCATCGTGATCATCAACTTTGCTGGCACGCGCTGACCGGTCAACTGGTCGCGGACGCGGATCATGACCTTCATACTACCCGCCGGCGGCTTGACGGCCAGGTTCACGTAGCGATCGGTGATGTTCACCGCGTAGATATAATCAGCGTCCCGAGCCCAAACCATCGGGAACTTGAGCGGTGTGCGCGCGTAACTGACTGCGTAAATCGCGTGCTTGGGAACATCACGCTGAGCCGCTGCGGCTCGATCTAAAAACCAGGCTTTGTCCAGGTCGTCTCCGTTGGGCTCAGCGGCGCCGGTAAAGTGCCAACCGTTGTCCCAAACCTCCAGCCATGAATGAGTGCCGCTGCCGTCGCTCCATAGCGGCGTGCCCACAAATCGAGCCGGTACACCCACCGCTCGACAAGCGTCAATTAATAAAACCGATAGCCCTGTACAAGATGCCAATCCACTGTTGATCGATTCATATGGACTTTGGTCAGCCTTCTTGCGTTGAGTCGAGTATTTGACTTTCACCAACGGGTACAGTCGCTGATTGAGTAGGGCCGCAGCCTGCGCTGCGGTTTTCGCCTCTGCAATCAACGGCGAAAATCGCTGACGGAAGTCTTTGCGCCAATTGTCGCGACGTTCGTTGATGCTGGAATATGGCAACACATTATTGAAAAAGATCTCCTTCGGTATCGAGTCCTTCCAAGGTGCTGCATCTAAGGTCACGTAAGCTTCGTGTACGTTTTCGATCAGGAAGTCGGCGGTCAGCTTCCGCAAGTCATGATCCGGCATATGGATCAGCAGAAACTCAAGCCCCTCGCGTTCGCGCGCCGTCACACCGGCCAGTGCCTTGGTAAGCTGCGCCGCGTTCTCGCCAGCTCGCACCAGCACTTCAGCAATTT
>JADLDX010001003.1 GCA_020846515.1 Pirellulaceae bacterium | reverse complement strand
TTCAAAAATCTGTAATACTCATAGCCTTAAGCGTTCTGTTGTCTGGTAATGCGCGTGCAGACCTAATTCTCGAAATTCAAAACAGTGAAATCATTGCTAACAGCGTTGGCTACGTGGACATGCTGATCTACTCAACAGATAGCGACCAGATCTCGTCATTCGGATACGACTTACGGATCACTCGCAATGCTGCAAACAGCAGGATTACGATACTTGAGGTTCAAACAATTGAAAACTATGTTTTCGCGAGCGACGCACAAGCGTTCGCCGAGGTAATCGACGATGACACTATCAAGATTATTGGCGGCGATGACAACGGAGGCGACACGACCATTAACCAGACTCCCCGATTGCTGGCCAGAATTATCGTGGAGCATTCATCGGAATCAGCCAATCTAGGCGTAGGTGATGAGTTTCTTGTAACATTGTGGACTGAAGAAGGTAACGTCGACGATTTCTCTGACAATACAACGCTGTTCGTGGACGAAGGCTTCGCGCCTGTTGCGCTGAGTTCGAGTATTTTGCCGCCGTCCAGTGGAGCTTTGACTTCTGGCACCATCAAGATCGTGGCTACGCCAGAGCCAGCCACGTTGGTTCTGTTAGGCACGGCGGCCACGGCCTATTGGGGTACGCGACGATTCCGCAGGCCGCGCAAGGCTGCTAAAGCGATTGCCTGAGCCTAAGGATCCAATGCGCAGGTGCGATGCAACAGTGGATCTCGGTCCAGTGTCATCGAGCAACCTCTTTTACGATCGGTAGTGGTGGTTGCACCGACGGGCTGGATTGCGTGAAGTCATGTCCGAGCAGGGCGGCTACCGTGGCGGCGATCTGGGCTTGCTGGAACGTGTGATCTCGGTCGATCCCGGTGGCTTGCAAGCCGGGACCAAAGGCCGCCACCCAGATTCGTTCCGAGCCTGGTAGCGAGACACCATGACTCTTCCAACCCTCGCGGCCGTCGCCGCGTCCATGGTCGGAGGTCACGATGAAAGTTGTCTTACCTTGATGACTCGGCAGGCTTTGGCAAGTTTCCCAGAGCAGGCGAATAAAGTGGTCGTTCTGCTGCGAGGTTAGCAAGTAGCGATCATAACGGCCCGCATGCGCCCAATCGTCGGTCTCGCCCAATGAAACAAACAAGACGCGTGGGTGATTCGCTTTGAGCTCTTCGATGGCACCGCTGGCTGTGAGAACATCGTAGCGCACTCCATCCCATTCGCGAAACAACTGATCGCTCACCAGATTCAAAGCACTTAGGCGATTGGCGTCACCCACAGTCAAGCGTTGCCATCCGGCATTCACGGGAATGCCACTGCGCTGGTCATTAATAATGAACGGAAAGACATCCCACGAGCAATAAGCCGCGACGTGTCCTTTGAACTCTGGCTTGTCATTGAGCCATTCGAGTACAGTCACATTCTGGTTGTACTTTTTGTCATTGCTGCGGACGCGTGGATCAGGCGAACCACACAGCAGTTCGTTGTAACCGGGATAAGAAAAGTACAAGCCGTTGGTGACCTGCACGACCGAATTCTGCTGGACATCGCCCGCCAACCAGCCCTGATTCGATTGGCATTGTTGCCACAGGAATGGCAACAAGATCTCGCGACGTTCCTCAGCCGATTCACGCCAATACTTCGCTTTAAGCGCGTCCGGTTGGCTGACGCCGTTCTCTTTGACCATCAATCGCTGATCAGCGCCGCTGAAGACCTCCTCACCTCTCAAACCATCGAGTGTGATCAGCACCACGTTGGTTACCGCCGGCTCGGCGCAGCCGCCCACCGTACTCAGCCATAGCTGCACGCACAAAGTCGCGAACGGCAACATGCATGAAAGCATGCACGAAAACTTGATCGGTAAAGTAATCGGCGACAATAGCTGGGGGATCGTGCGATGGATGGACAACATGCAATCCTTAAGGCGTCAGGAGGTTGTCAGAAAAAAAAGGGAGAGAACCACAGCAGTAGCGATAACAGTTTAACTCAAGTTTACGCCCACACTGAAGCAAGAGTGGGTCGACCAACGAATAGCTGCGACTGCGAACCCTGAATGATTTTAGCCTGACAAGGAGGGCAGTTAGGGCAGACTACTCAAGCACGCGGAGCGTGGCCAGGCTGGGATCGACGGCGCTGATGGGACTGTGAGCGCGCTTGACTGCGACCAATAGTTCCAAGCGATCTTGATCGAGACGTTCACCCGGCACAATGACCGGGATGCCTGGCGGGTAGGGCGTGATGATCTCACCGGATATTCGTCCGACTGCTTGATCAAAGGGAATAGCGCACTGTCGCCGATAAAATGCTTCGCGTGGTGACATGACCATTTCAGGCAATGACTCGGCGACTCGGCCAGCCAGTTCATTCAGTGCTCCCAGGTCTTCGCTCGAAGGTGGAGACGTGACGAGCATCGCCCGCAGACCGGTCAGCAGTTGATCGAGATCCCGACGGAGAGTGCCCACGGTCAGAATGCATAACAGGTAGCCTGAGCCAGAGAGTTCCGGTTGCACGCCAAACTCGCGATTGAGGAATCGCTGAGCATCACCGCCCGTCCAACCTGATGGACGAGTATCGATCAGTAACTTCGTCTCGTCCAGTGCATGGAACCCGCTGCCATGGCCCAGTGAATGTTGTGGGCCCATACAGGCTAGCCCCGGCATGGCGGCCAACTCCTGACGTGTGTCTATGGCCAGTTCCCGCAGTGCTGACAGTCTGCCTGGACCTTCTTGCATCATCTGTCGTCGCGCTAGATCGATGGAAGCCAAGATGGCAAAGTTGGGACTGGTCGTTTGCAGTGACTGCAACGTGGCTTGCACTTTAGCAGCATCTATGTGGGGACTACAGACATGCAGCACAGCCGCCTGGCTGAGTCCAGATAGAATTTTGTGCGTCGACTGCACGACCAAATCCGCGCCCGCGTTTTCCGCAGCCACTGGGTATTGCTGGCCGAATCGAAAGTGAGGTCCATGTGCTTCGTCAGCGATGAACACGACCCTACGCTCATGACAGAGTCGAGCGATGGTGGTGACATCCGGCACAGTACCGAAGTAGGTTGGGTTAAGAGCCACCAACGCGCGAGCTTGTGGATTTTGATCCAAGGCCTGGTGGACAGCCGCAGTCGAGGGCCCATGACTAATGCCGAAGCGTGAGTCCCAAGTGGGCACGATCCAATGTGGTATAGCCCCTGAGTGAATGATGCCCGCGACGACTGATTTATGCGAGTTCCGCTGAACCAAAATCGTATCGCCAGGAGCAACTGTCGCCATGACAGCCGCCATGTTGCCCAGGCTTGACCCGCCGACGAGCATAAAGCTGCGCGCTACACCATAGGCATCGGCTACCAGTTCTTCTGCTTGACGAATGGAACCGGTCGGGCAATGCAGCGTATCGGTGTCCGGCAGATTATTGAGATCATAGCCACCCCACTGCTCGCCCAACTCTGGCGGCAATGTTCGACCACCCTTATGCCCTGGGCAATAGAGCGGGGCTACCAGACGCTGACGAAAGTCACGAATGTTTTCCCAGAGGGGCGCGCGATCATGTTGCAAGAGCATTGAGGTTTCTAAGTTGGACGACTATGCCATCTACCGGCGTTGAGGCTGGGAATGTACGAGGCGTGGCTTGATTGTAACTAACCCTCCCAATAGCAGCGCCCGGGGGTGCGTGCGCCGCACAGACGAGCTCGCAGCGAAGTGCTTCACGCTTTGGTTAGCACGGGAGGCCCCCTCCCCGCCTGAGCTGACGCCAGGCGACCCTCCCGCTGCTACGCAGCAGGAGGGTTAGTTCCGCTGCTACGCAGCGGCCGAACTAACCCTCCCAAGCGCAGCTTAGGGAGGGTCGAAAAACAGGCGTTTAGCCTGCTTTTTCGGGGAGGGTGCGTGCGCCGCACAGACGA
>JADLDX010001002.1 GCA_020846515.1 Pirellulaceae bacterium | reverse complement strand
TGGCCACAAAAGTCGTCGGGAATTCATAGGCCAACTGCGTCCGCACGGGTTGGCCCAGGGTCGTGGAGGCCAACAGGGTGACGTCCAACAAGCTGACGTCCAGCGAGTAATAGTGATCGCGTTCTTGTCCGAGTTGATCGAAGCAGGACTGCAACATCTTTTCCGCTTCGCCGACGTCGCCGGCCAGAGCGGCTTGAGCCGCTTGATCCAGTTGCGTATCGAACAGCAGTTGGTCGAGGTTGCTGGAGTAGCGCAGTTGCCGAGTCAGCAGTTGGATTTGGAGATAGGCGTAGCCCAAGGCGGCGAATTCCGTCTGGAGAAACGCGTTGATCGGCTCGCTCAGTGGCGAGCCGATGGCGGCCAGGCAAGTCGATTGCAGCGAGCGCCAGGGGCCTTGGGCCGGCAGCAGCCAACCGCCGGCGCGCTCGGCCGTGCCCGCCAGATCGCTGGGCAGGTGCGAAGTGGCACAATCCGGCGCGATAGCCAGAATGCCTTCGAAGGCATGCGGGGGTTGGTCGGCCGATTGCCAGCGCGGCGCACAGTGCGTCAGGCCAATCAGGCTCGGGTGCCACAGCGCCAGCCACGCCGACAGGACCTGATCACTATCCGACGCTGGCAGGGTTTCTGGAAAGTCGTCCAAGCCCGAACAAGGGATCAGTAGCAGGCATTCTCGCAGCGGCTGCGCCATGAAATTTCTCTCTTAGGACCTATCGAAAAAGGGGTCTGACCCTTTTGGAGGCGATTCATTTTTACGGGATTTCGGCCTGGCCGAAGAGGGTCAGACCCCTTTTCGGATAGGCTTCTAGGGGGCCGCACAATCGTCAGCAGCCAAACGAAGGGTACCGCAGGTAGGGTGCACCATAGCCTAAGGCTTGGGAAAAATTCAACAAAGGGGCGATGAAAATTTGACAGGTTGCTAGTGAACTCGATACAGTAAATAGGTGAGGAAATCTACAGATTGACGTTCTGCTTTGTTCTATTAGTGTTATCTCGTTGTCTCGTCACGACAAAGCTCGTCAATTGGAACGAACATAACCGAGTTCGACTTCCTCGCATTGTGGCGACTGGGTGTTATGCCCAGTCGAACGGGTTGTTCAACGCCTGCCCCATCGATCCAAAGCATCGGTGTTTGGGCGCACGTGACCAGCGAACGTGAAATTAAGCCATGGCAAAGATCGCGTCAGTGTGGGGCCTAGAGATTGGCCAGAGTGCGCTCAAAGCACTCAAGTGTCGTCTCGATGGTGAAACCGTAGTCGCGGAAGCCTTCGATTATATCGAGTATCCCAAGATTCTGTCGCAACCTGAGGCAGAGCCTGAGGCGCTCGTTCGCGAAGCGCTTGAGACGTTTATGAGCCGGAACGATCTGAAGCGTTGTAAAGTGGGTATCAGCGTGCCTGGCCAAAGCGGTCTGGCCAAGTTCTTCAAGCCACCACCGGTCGAGCTGAAGAAGATCCCGGACATCGTCAAATACGAAGCCAAGCAACAGATTCCCTTTGATCTGAACGACGTTATTTGGGACTACCAGCAGATGGCTGGCGGTAGCGTCGAAGATGGTTTTGCTTTGGAGACCGAAGTCGGTTTGTTCGCGATGAAACGCGACGCGGTCTATCGGGCTATTAAGCCGCTGCAGGCTCAAGGCGTAGAGATCGATTTGATCCAGTTGGCGCCGCTAAGCATCTACAACATGATCACCTATGATCGGCTGGCCGATCCTGAGGCCGGCGACATTTTCGATGCCGAACATCCGCCCAAGTCGCTGGTGGTGTTGGCCATGGGCACCGACGCGACCGACTTGATCATTACCAATGGATATCGCGTCTGGCAACGCAATATGCCGCTGGGTGGAAATCACTTTACACGTCAACTAACTAAAGACCTCAAGTTGACCTTTGCCAAAGCGGAGCATCTCAAACGCAACGCGATGGAAGCGGAAGATCCGAAGCTGGTCTTTCAAGCTATGCGGCCCGTGTTTACCGACATGGTCAATGAAGTTCAGCGATCGGTTGGATTTTTCCGCAGCTTGAACAAGAAGGCCGAGCTCTCTTCGATCGTTATGCTGGGCAATACCACCAAACTGCCTGGTCTGACGAACTATCTGAATAAGAACCTGGGCATGGATGTCGAGGTGATGGAGAAGTTCCAGAAGCTGACCGGTGATGACATCCTGATGGCTCCGGCCTTCAAAGATCATCAAGCGGCCTTCGGACCTGTGTACGGCCTCTGCTTGCAGTTGCTCGGCTTAGGACCAGCGCATACGAATCTGGTTCCCAAGGAAATTGTCAAGGCGCGCATGATCAAGGCCAAAAAGCCTTGGGTCGTGGCCACGGCCGCAGCCTTGCTGTTGGGATTTGTGATCAATCTGCAATTCAAGCACGTGCGCACCGACTATGTCAGCGAATCGAAGTGGAGTTCGGCGCTAAGCAAAGCTGAGAACACCAAGAAGGAAAGCGACGGCGAGAAATCGACCGACGCGGCCAAAGTCACCACGATTGGCCTGCTGACCAAGGTCGGTGAAGAAGTGGCCGGCAACCGCGATCGACGCATTCTGTGGATGGAACTGTTGCAGGCCGTTATGACCGCAGCGGCTGGCGATAATGCCAATGCCACAGCTGGGCTCAGTCCCAAAGAACTGCCCTATTACAAGCGTGAGACCATTCACATCACGCGCTGGGATTGCCGCTACTACGAAGATTTGTCGACTTACTATTCGAGTTCCGTTTCGGCGCTTTATGAAGAAGACAAACGAACGCGTGAAGACCGCTTGGGTTTAGCCAAAGCACCTCCACCTGAGGCAGACGCAGCTGCGGAGGCTCCAGCCGAGGAAACCGCGGATGCCACGGCCACAGATGCCACCGCAACCGACGATACGATGGCCGCTGATGGCATGGCGATGGAAGGCGGGGAAGGCGGCGAGGGCATGGGGCCAGGCTGGGTCATTCAGATCAACGCGCATCATTTTCATAATCAGCCACCGGACAGCGTTAAAGATAGTGGCGTCAATTACCTGACGACCTTCGACGAAGAAGAAGACTTTGTGCTCAAACGCTTCATCCACGTCTTGGAAACAGGCAATGTTAAGCTGGCCATGCCGCCGGATCTGAACGAGTTGATCGCGGGCACGGCCAAGCCGCTGGAGCCGAAGTTCCAAGAATTCACTTTTGCACAGTTAGGCCTATCCAAGCCATTTGTGCTGACGGGAACCCTGGAGGAGAACTTTGCTTTTGCCAACCCAGAAGTCATGCGCATGAACAACCAAGGCATGGGCGGTGGCATGGGTATGGGCATGGGTTCGGATATGTCAGGGCTGTCCGGTGGTATGCCCGGCGGTATGCCAGGTGGTGGTATGCCTGGCGGTGGCATGCCCGGTGGTGGTATG
>JADLDX010001001.1 GCA_020846515.1 Pirellulaceae bacterium | reverse complement strand
GCCCCCTCCCCGCCTGAGCTGACGCCAGGCGACCCTCCCGCTGCTACGCAGCAGGAGGGTTAGTTTGCAGCAGGGTGACCGAAGGTGTCCGTGGCGTAGCGATACTTGGGGCGTCAGGTGTTGGAAGCGTCTTAAGATCGCCCCAGTGAAGGAACCCGTTGCGATGAAAGTTATTCTCTCGAAAGCCATGCAGGCAGCCGACGACTATGTGGTTAGCCTGGATTATCTCGATAGCCATGGAGTGCTCACGCGACGCGTCGTCAGCCCGATTCGTTTTCTGCCGGGCAATCGCTTCTTGGGACTGTGTTTGTGTCGCGAAGAGCCGCGACAGTTTTACCTGGATCGCTGCCAGAACGTGCGTCTGTGTCGCGCCGCCGATTTCTTGATGCCCGTACCCGTGGTGACACTAGGTCATCCAGTTGGCGCGGAGATGGCTGCATCGGTGTGAGAATAGGTGCCAGCAGGGCAATTAAGGCGCCGTTTGCAACTCCCATTGATGGTGGGGCTTGGTGCCCTTGATTACGCGCAGCGGCGGCAGCTTATCGAATTCGTCGGCCAGCATATTCAACTTGGCGGCATCAGCTCCGCCGCGATGGACGACCAGCAAGTATCTCGCGGTCATTGCATTTTGCGGATGCAATGGCACCTCGGCATCGCGCGATAAACTTGGCCCCAGCCAACCATCGTCACGCACATGCCACTTGGCGGGATGAGCCGGATTGTGGCGATGATCGATCAATGCCACGCCTTCTATAACTGAATCGGATGCCGTACTACTGGCGTTGGTGGTCCTGGCGCTGTCAGTGATGGGGCCACTGTAATCCAGCCAGCGGTTAGCCATGCCGAATAGGGCCTTTTCACCGGTTTGTCCCTGACTGCCGGTGATTGTTCCGGAACCGAAGACCACCGACAAGCTCTTAGCCACCCGCAGTCCTAATATTCCGAAGTTGTTCTTGCGAAACGCCACGCCTTGACCGCCAGCCCGAAAATCACTTTGAAGCTCCAGGGTCCATTCACCGGGTGCACTGTTCGCTGCGGCCGCGGTGTGTTGCATGGGTCTGAGAGTCAGGAACAGATCTTGTCTGGCCAGCGGTTGCGGATCGTGACCATCTTTCCAGTGAAGCTCTAGCGCCAACCGGGCCAGGTCGTCTCGATCCTCGATGGCATACCACTGCGATTGAACAATGCGCGGAGCTTTGTTCTCACTCCAGAAATCTTGGCCCATCAGATCGTTATGCGCAAACCAGAACGAACGATGATGATCATGATTGGGAGCACCGGGATGCCCCATGCGCGTCAAGCTGCGGCCGCTGGGGCCGTTGACTGGGAAGAAGTAGGGACGAGGCACCAGAGGCGAAAAGCACCAGCGAGTTACTTCGGTATCGAAGATCTTGAAGGAGAACTGAAAATCGCCCAGCGGCTCAATACGACAGGTCGGGATCGACATGATGTGTCCTTAAACATGTTGTTGTTGATCGCTGGCGGGCAGGCGCAAGTTCAAGTCTCAATCACGGTTTGGCCACGAATGAGGTTCCAGCACACGACCAGGTCGGTGCCATCCATCCAGTAGTGTCCGGGCTCGAGTCGCTCGGCTTTAGGAACTTGTTTGAGTGCTAAGCGATCGCGTGTGTCACGACCAAAGGGTTGGGACTGGACCGTTGGTCGGCCAAGCGGTTGCACAACGCCGTCGACTTTCTTGGCTCGGATGCGCAGGGTAAAGTCGGCGCAGCCGAACGGTGCGTTGAGTCGCACCTGTTTTTCTTGGCGGGTGATGGTCGTTAGTTCTTTGGCTGTCCAGTAGCGACCGATATCGCTGATCTTCATCCAGCGAGTTTTGTCGCCGAAGCGGCTGGCTAGCGCCAGGACGACACTTTGGAAATGCTGGAAGCCTACTTCGCTGCCGTTGCCGTACAGGCCTGGCCAGTGACAGAGCATGACAGCGGGCTGGCCGCGTTCGATCAATTCGACCATGCGACCACTGGTGGCATCGTGATTGGCGTACCGCGGCCCTTCGCTAACTCTTACGCCGTCCCAGCCACCGAACCAGTCGCCGGTACCAGCCGGGACATTTACCGTGACGCGTGGTTGATCCGAGTTTAAATCGCGCAACGCTTCCAGGCGCGGGATCGTCGGTTCATCACCGTCGGAGACATACTTGAAGTAGTGAGGCAGTTCACTGCCATAAACGTCACGCACCGCTTCGAAGACCGCTAGCGGTAATTTGTCTTTGACTTTGTTGCCAAAGCCGCCGGGCGTGGTGATACCTTCGCAGGGCAAATCGCAGTTCTTCAAAATGCGCAGGGCGTACGCCAGGTAGCTGGCCAGTTCGTCGACGCTCTTGTCGACTTGCGGGAACGAGTTTTCCATCGTACCGGGATTGATCTCCGCGATGGGCCGCCCGGTCTTGATATCGATGACGCGTGTGTGCGTAATCATCTCCGGGTGGATATCCCAATTGGGAACGATCACATCGCGGACTAGTTTCAAACTGGCCTGCAGTGCTTGACGTGACCAACCGGGTATTTCGCGATCGAGCCAGCCGACACAGGCAGGGTAGGGGACCATCGAAAACTTGCCGCGCACGTTTTGCTCGGCGCACCAGGTTCCAAAACGACGCAGAAAATCATCGGGTATTTCGGCTGGCCAGCTTTGCCACGGTCGATCGTACTCTTCGCGCCCCGGCCAGGCCTCAGCGAACTGCGGCATACAAAAACGACCCATGTTCACCAGGCTGGTCGAGTCATCAATGATGAACGACAGCGGGACGCGTAGTCGAGGTAGTTCGACCACGGTATCGTTGACCGCATTGTCGGGAGCGGCGAGCTTCGTCTGCAATTGTGTGGCGGGCTCCGCTGCTCCCGCCAAAGAACCAGTTGCCAGTGAACCAGTTGCCAGTGAAGCGGTGGCCAGCGACGAGGCCTTTAAGAATTCCCTACGGTCGAACATCGAAGTTGCTCCCGGAAGTACGGTCTCAAAATCAGGCAGTGTGAATCGCGCGGCCGCCGACGGCCAGGGCGGCCTCATGAACGATTTCGGAAAGAGTTGGGTGGGCGTGACAGCAGCGCGCGATGTCCTCGCTGCTGGCTCCGAATTCCATAGCGGCCACGACTTCAGCGATCAGGTCGCCTGCGTGCGCGCCAATGATGTGAACG
>JADLDX010001000.1 GCA_020846515.1 Pirellulaceae bacterium | reverse complement strand
GGTCGTACATGTTGCTGTGCGGCGGGAACGGCACCAGCGAATGCTGATACTTGGCGCTATACTCGTAACCCTTAAAGCCCAGAAACAGGGCGCCTAAGATTAAAGTCGCAAGCACCCAACGCCACGCCGCCTGTGATCGATTGCGTTTCGCCGCATCATGAGCCAGCACGATCGAAACGCTGGAGCAGATCAGCACAAACGTGTTGACGGCCCCAACCCATTCTTCCACATGCACATCCAGTGGTCGTGGCCACGAACCCGTCGGCGCACCAAATCGCACCACGATGTAGGTACCGATCAACGCCGAGAAGAACATGATCTCCGTCGACAGGAATAACCATAACATCGTCTTGCCACGCGACATCGGCAAAGCGGGCTGGTAAACCAATCCGCCTACCGGCCCATGACCAGCCGACCCATGACCAGCCGACCCATGACCAGCCGGCCCGTGACTGTCGTAGCCATATCCGTCTGGTTTACGATCCTCCGGCGTACGCTCAAGATTGTGACTGGTGGTCGTCGAAGTCATGCTGTGCAGGCCGAGGTGAAACGGAAGGAAAAATGGCAGTAGGTGGGAGGTGTCGTCGGTGTCATTTCAAGTCTAATTAACCCAGCAGACGAGCCAGCAGAATGACTAGCATCATCAGGGGCAAATGCATCAAGCTGACGCGCAACATGCGGCGCGCGGTCTGCTGATTCTGCAGGCGACTGAAGCTGATGGCAGAGCGCAGCATCCAGACTGAAACCGCCAACCCTAGGCCGCACATGATGGTCAATGTGATTGATACGGGCGGCAAGGCAGCCACGGTCAGCGGGAACAATGCTAGGGAACCAAGGATGGCGTGCCATGATGCGCCCCGACCACTTGTGTCTGTGACCGTGATCATCTTGTAACCAGCGGCAGCATATTGTTCGCGATATAGCCAGGCAATGGCCATAAAGTGGGGCAACTGCCAGGCAATCAGAATTCCAAGCAATGTCCAGGCTCTCGGATCAGCCAGCGAACCATCCGCAGCCGTCCACCCCATCCAGACTGGCAGGGCACCTGGCAAGGCGCCCACTAATGTATTGGACCAGTGGCGAAGCTTAAGCGGCGTGTAGACCGCGACGTATAAGAACCATGTGGCCAGTCCGCACGCCATGGTTGGCAGGTTGACCAGCAGACCGAGAATCATCAATCCGCCGATTACCAGCACCCACCCCATCCAAGCCGCCTGGCTGGCCGCAACTCGACCCATCGGCAACGGACGCCGACTGGTGCGCTGCATCACCGCGTCACGCTCGCGCTCAATCCATTGATTGAGCACACTGGCGCTGGCCGCCACCATGGCGGTTCCTAAACAAGTCCAGAGCACGTTCCAGGGCGCGAGCGTACCGGCAGCCACCATCGCCATGATGACCGTCAATAGGATCATCACGAGGATGCGAGGCTTGGTTAGCTCGATAAAGTAGGCGATGCGGCCAGAAGCTCGCGCCGGCAACACACCCAGCGTCGCTGCGCTTTGTCCTACGCCAGTTGTTTTTTCCACTGCCATGTACCCTCAGGCCGAGTCGCCCTCACAGCCCGCGTCCGCCAGGCTGCAAAAGTTGCGACGGTTGAAAAACAGATGATCAGAGATCCCGTGGCCACATGCGCCGTGACCACCATGCTTTCAGCGTATCCCTTGGCTTGGATCGTGTAGCGAGCCAGAAATTCGTTCAGCTCTGGCCAAGGCAACGCATAGTTTACCAGCCAAGTCCCGATTCCTAAAGCGACTTGCACCAGCACCAACAGTACCAGGCCTAGGGCAGAACGACGCGTGGGCGGTGCCGCCACTTGAGTGGTACTGCTCCAAAGCACGAAGCTAAGCAGAACGATCGCGCCGGCTAGCGTCAAATGCAAATGCACCGATCCAGCAAAAAATTGCGGCGAAGCTCCGCCGGTCACATGCCTCAATTGAGCGCCCACCGTCAACTGGGCAAAACTAAGTAAGGCCATCAATGTCGCTGTCCAGCGTGCCAAGGAGCCGGTCGACCACAGCCGACCATCGGCATGGAACCAAAACTTTGATGACATGACCGCCGTCGAGGTGGCCATGGCGAAAAACAGTGAAGCCGTACAACCATGGACCATCGCCAAAGTCCGCGCGTCCCAACGCACACGCAGCCCCCCCAGCAGGCCCTGACCGATGACAGCCAGCAGCACGATCAAGGTCCACCACTTGAACCAAGTTCTCGAGTCGAATTTCCAGGCACTGAGCACTAACCCAATGGTTAACATGCCAGCCACTGTGCCCAACAAACGATGACTGTGTTCAGCCAATAAATCAAAAGGCCCGTACAACCAGGTGGTCAACGGGTAGGTGAACATGTTGTAGCCATAGGTCGTTGGCCAATCGGGTACGGCCATACCCGCGTCATAGGTCGTGACCAATGAGCCTACCCAAATTAGCGGAAATACCGACAAGGTCAGCGCCAACGCAAAACCATGCACGGCTCGCGAATAACCTACTGGCCGATAATCAGGCTTTAAATCAGACATGTCGACTGCCAGTCTGTGCGAGGGCACCAGGATTTTCGCTTCGGCTTTCTATAGCACTTGGGCGCTCCGTTTGGGGCCGGAAATCACGGTCGCTACTATTGGGGTCGCTGTACTCGTACGGACCACGGTAAACGATTGGCTGGAAGTCGAAATTACCATGCCCGGGAGGGCTGGGGGCCGCCCATTCCAGCGTATTGCAATTCCAAGGGTTACGTCCCACTCGACGTCCCCAGAACAGGCATGTCAAAAAGTTGAGCACAAAGATCATTTGGGCTGCCATCGAGGCAAAAGCGCAAATCGAGATGAACTGATTCAGCGGCAGCATGTCCGCGAACAATTCAAAGTGATAAGGATCGGCGTAGCGACGCGGCATGTTGCCAGCACCCAACAAGTGCATGGGGAAGAACGTGCCGTTAATGAAAATAAAGGTCAGGCCGAAATGCACCTTGCCCCAAAACTCATTCATCATCCGACCAAACATCTTGGGGAACCAGAAGTAGATCCCGCCGAAGATGGCCATCGTGGCCGAACCGAACAACACATAGTGAAAATGAGCCACGATGTAATAAGTGTCGTGAATCACAATGTCGACCGGAGTCGAAGCCATCAAAATACCGCTCAATCCACCGATGATGAACATCGATACGAACCCGACGGAAAATAACAGGGGTGTCGTCATTTGAATACGACCACCCCAAAGTGTACCCAGCCAGTTAAAGACTTTAACCGCACTAGGTATGGCGATCATCACTGTCGCTGCGGCAAAGGTTATGCCCAATACCGGGCTCATGCCTGAGGTGTACATGTGGTGGCCCCACACGATGAACCCCAGTCCGGCAATAACACACAGCGCCATCACCATGGGCCGATAGCCGAATAACGGCTTACGCGAAAAGGTCGACAGCATATCGCTGACCATACCCATGGCCGGCAAAATCATGATGTAAACGGCCGGGTGCGAATAGAACCAAAACAGGTGTTGCCACAGCAAAGGCTGGCCACCGCCAGCTACCGGCGCCGAGTTATTGGCTGAAGCCAACTCTGGCAGATAAAATCCGGTGCCCAAGAGACGATCGGTCATCTGCATGATCGCGCCGGCCGTCAGAACCGGCAGTGCGAAGGCTTGCAGGATGGCCGTGATAAACAGCGCCCAAACGGTCATCGGCAAACGCATCATGGTCATGCCTGGCGCACGCATCTGAATGAGGGTCGTCAAGTAATTGACCGAACCCATCATCGACGATATGCCCACGCAGGCAACACCGCCCAACCAGAGCGTTTGGGCCATGCCGCTTCCAGGCGAAGACTCCGTCAAAATCGACAGTGGGGGATAGGATGTCCAACCGGCTCCCGCACCATACGGCGGCACAAAGAAGCTCGAGCCAATCAACAAAAAGGCTGGCCACATCATCCAATACGAAAACATATTCAGCGTTGGGAAGGCCATGTCTTCGGCCCCGATCATCAACGGTATCAAGTAATTACCGAAGGCTGCGGTCAAGATCGGAATAATGACAAAGAAGATCATGACGGTGGCATGCTGCGTTACCAACGACGTATAAAACTCGGGCGAAATCTGGCCACCTTCTCCGCTGAACAGCATCGGACCAACAATCGGCATGTTCTGCCAAGGCCAGGCCAATTGCCAACGGATGGCCATCGCCAACATGCCCCCGACAAAAAACCAAATCAGCGTCGAAAACAGAAACTGCAATCCAATGATCTTGTGATCGGTCGAAAAAATGTACGAGCGCACGAAGCGAATCAGCCCATGGCTGGAATGCCCATGGCCATCGGCATGCTGGTGTGAAACACCAACTGTCGGCTGGCTGCTGCTCCACTGACCAGCCGATTCCGTGACTTGATCTCCGGGTATACCTGTTGCACTCATAAAGTTTCGCTTGCTTGATGGCTTGGCTGACTAGCGAAAGGCATCAAGCCCTTCGGTAATTCGTGTCTTGCGTGGCCCGCAATATCACTCAATTCTTACTCTGAACACCTGAACCCGAGTTGTTTACCCTGTTACTCAACCGTCGCCACGGCTGGTTGCTCGGTTGGCGAAACCGGTTGGTCGCTAGGCGAGCCGTTGTCGTAACTGCGATCGAATTGTGCCTTGCGTAGACGTTCGAGATACGTAGCAAATTCTTCCTGAGACTCGACAACAAATCGCCCCTTCATTTTGTAATGCCCCCAGCCGCATAGTTCCGTACACACGATGTCGTAGGTGCCGGGCTTGCTGGCCTGGAACCAAACAATCTGTCGCGTGCCGGGGATCATATCGTTCTTCAATCGCAGAGCCGGTATGAAAAAACTGTGCAAGACGTCGGCGGCCTTCAAGGACCCGACCAGGCGCACATCCTTGGGGGCATGCAATTCATTGACTTCGCCAATAATATCGTCGGCTGTATCGAGTTGCTTGTCGGCACCTGCGTAACGAATGCGCCATTCAAATTGCCGGCCAATGACTTCGAAGCTAGGTGGCTCCGGTTGATCGTCTGCTGTCCCGAGAGTACCGTCCGCACCGGCCAGCATGGGGCGATTAATGCGCACATCCGCATAGACTTTGAATTGGTAGATCGCCAGCATGATCAAGATCACCGCCGGTATGACTGTCCACCAGACTTCCAGCTTGTGATTGCCATGGACAAACTTGGCTTTTTCCGGATTGGAGGTCGCATCATATTTCCACATGAACCAGAACAAAGCCACGCTCGTGACGATGAATACAACGCCGATGAGCGCCAAGATGATGTCGTGCAGACGATCAATCTCTACAGCCAGGGGATTGATGTTCTCGGGGAACCACAATGCCAAAGGGCCTGAACTGGCCAACATGCCAATCAAATACATGCCGGTGCCCAAGATGGGTACAGACAAAAACATCAAACTCCAGATTCGTCCCATGCTCATTTCGTTGGCTGCCTTCTAGGGTTTCTCACGGGCAAATGGCGGCACGCTGGCGGCTGAGTTGCTGAGGTGTTCATAGGGCAAGCTGAGCACGTAATTGACGACGTCCCATACTTCATTTTCCGACAAGCCCAAAGGATTCTGCGGCTTCATCGCTGCCGCAGGCATCGTCGTTCCATCGATGCCCAGCACGATGCGCATGTAGATATCGACCGGTTGCGAACCACCCCGATACATGCCACTACGCAAGTTGCGCGGCACGATATTGCGTGGTTTCAATGCACCCAATTTCAGGTAAGGCGAGATTTGCTCGCGGTTCTTCGGATCCAGATTCAGTGCCTGCAACCAGTCTTTCGTCCAGATGTCGTAATCATTCTTTTGCCCGTCACCGAGCGCTGTGTTGCCGTGGCAGGTAGCACAGTTGGCCACGTTGCCGTGGAAGATCTTCCGTCCACTGGCAATTGACTCTTCCAGCTTGCCATACACTTCAGGCGAACCACCGACATCGCGTGTGAACAACGGATAGTCTTCCGGAGGCGCTGCAACCGTGATCGCTTGATCGGTCGCCTTGTCCCAACTCTCCGCCACACCAATCACAATTTCATTGATAACTTCCATCTGCGCTTCAAACTCGTCCGGATCCTTCTCCTTGATCGACGGATCGTAGAGATGATCCCCATCGGTAAAGTCCAGCTCCGTGGATGAAGCCAATAGCTTGCGTTCCACTTCACCACGCGCCGACAGATAGATGACGTAATCGACCAGCGATTCCAATTCGTCATCTTTCAACAAACGAAAGGAGGGCATGCTGGTGCCCATGATGCCTTCTTTGAGCAATCGCGTCAGATCGGTACGCGTTGGCTTGCGACCAAAGGGCGTAGATTTGAACTTGAAGACTCCCAGCCGAAAATCACGCGGATAGGGATTCAAAAATGTCGCTGTTGGCCCCAAGCCGTTGCCGCTGGTGCCATGACAATGCACACAGTGCTCGCGATACAAACCGAAGTGCTGGTCCTGTTCGTCGCTACGTACCGCGCCAGCGGCGCGCTGTAGCCGTTCCATATCTACGAGCTTGGCCAGGTGCTCCTCTTCCATCAAAGCCGCCGGCCAGCGAGGATCATCCGGAGTGCCAAAGAGCTCCTCCAAGGCAGCGCTAACCTCAGCGGTGGCCGGAGACATATCGATTGAGTTCTTTTCACCCAGCACAGTCGCCTGCAACTTGTTAGGTTGAAAAGTAGCCACGGGCACTTCGCAGCCAACCAACCCGGACAAGGCTATCGCCCCACCCAAGGTTGCTCCCCAAGTTAATAGATTCGTCAATCGATTCGTCAATCGACTTGTCAAACGCTTCAGAAACAACAAGGCTTTACCACTCACTAGTGTTGGCTCGTTCGAAGGGTTGGCGTCCCGCCCGCAAACGGTCGCGAAGATCTAAAGTTCTATCATGATCCATAACCGGGCAACTATATAGTGAACCAGCCGCGCGCGAACCCCGCAACGCGAAATGAGCTGGGGCAAAGCGTCGCAAGAGCACGTTTCACCCACAGGGGGGGGGCTGCCCGTAGGGGTGCGTCACTCCGGTTACACCGGTTTTCCGGAGTCCACACACCGGGGGGCCACCTGGAAATCCGCCAAGACTTTTTTAGGTCTGATGCGTCTCTGAATCCAATAATCTCTTGCCTCAGCGCTCAGTCGGCCGGGCGGATGCTTATCACTGCACCGATTTGATCACCAGACTCAACCCCATGCCCAGCATGGCGATGCCATTTAAGCAGAAATGTAACACGAAGCAGGGCCAAATAGAATGCGTCGCCCGGTACAACAACCCCAACACAATGCCCAGTAAAATCAAGGGAATGAAGCTCAAACCATAGTCAAAATGGGCCAAGCCAAATAAGGTCCCGGATACAAAAACCGGCCACAAAGGCGGTTTCACGGACGGCTGCTCGGCAACGGACTGGCTTCCGGCACCCACCACAACAGGGGGCGATAATGGCTGGTCGGCTAGTGAGGCTGGAGCAGCATAGGGGTTCGCATGTTCCGGTAAAGCGGCCTCATCAGATGATTCTACTAATTCCGCCGCCAGGGCTGCGGGCGCCGCGATTCCCAGCGCCTGCTGGCGCTCAACTCCATCCGCGCCGAGCAACCACCAGAGACTCCGAAAGCTCCAAGGCAGCGATTGCAACCAACCTTGCAACATCACACGAAACAAAAACTCTTCAGCCAATGGCGCCACGATGACTGCGCAGAAGACGGCCAGCAGATACGCCAGCACCGACCCCTCTTCGGTCAGCTGCTCGAGCAGGGGATGACTATAGTCCTCGTCAAAGCCAGCGCTAACGGCGACCATGGCACTCCAAACGATGGGTAAAGACATGGCTGCGGCCATCAGCCCCACACCAATGTTCGCCAATAACTTGTTCAGGCCCAAGCCGATATGCTTCAACGTGGCCTGATAACGCACGACCATCCACAAGGTCACGACCAGCATCACAACGAGGTACGTGGCACTGACGGCCGCCATGGCCGAAAGAGGAAAAGCCGATTCTTGCTTCATATCCTTGAGGTTTGTGCCCGTGGCTTGTGCCCACAGACTCAAACTGACAACTTGGCCTACCACAACCAAAATGGCCACTAATACCAGTTCAGCCAATCCCCATACGCGCGGCGTCCAGGGCCGCACGACCAGCAAATTCTTGCCCGACATCCATCGACTTATCGCGAAAATCCATGTCGACAGAAAGGACACTAGGACCAACAAGACCAACAAACCAAAAAGAAAAATCAAAAAGGCCAGCTCGGGATGTTGCCAGAGTTGCTCTTCGCTGAGTGTTACATTGTCACTATTGTCCATCCAGGCTCTGCTCTGTGTTGGTAAGTAGTATGTAGCAAATGGTTGGTTAGTAGGGCTTTGATCTTACTGTATGCCGAAAACCGTGGGCTAGCGCCGTGCGGCTGATCGGCCAAAACCGTGGGCTAGCGCCCTGCGGCTGATCAGCCGGAAACCGTGGGCTAACGGCCTGCGGCTGATCAGCCGCAAGCGCGTTAGCGTCCGGTTTAGCCCGACTAACGACCGACGCTGGCTAGTAGTCGGTTAGAATTTTTTCCAGTCGCGGAGCATTTGCTTCGACACTGAATTGTTGGGCCACTAGTGCACGACCGCATTGGCCCAACTGATTACGCAGGTAAGTGTTGGTCAACAATTCGTACAAATGCTCGACCCATTGCTCCGTCGTACTGGCTGCCCGGCCGACCAGGTTACCTTTAAGGATATCGGCGTTGACGCCAATAGGTGAGGCGACAGCTGGGATTCCGATGGCCAAATACTGAATCAGTTTGGTGGCGGCTTTGTACCGCATCCATGGGCGGTCCTCAGGCAATGGCATGATACCGATGTCCATCTGATGCAAATGCTCAATCTCATGTTCCGCTTGCCAAGGCTGAAAACGCACTTTCACACCGGTGAGATCTAGCTGTGCGAGTTGCCGGTCATCGTTGGCGACCACCAACAGCTCATAATCTATACGCTTGGCCAATTGCCGCAGAGCCGGCGCGCAGACCTCGAGGAAGGCCACGTTGGGGCCCGTACCAATCCAACCTACGGTCGGTAACGCGCCCAGCGTCGAGGCATTGGCTGGCTGATTGGGACGCTCCGCGTAGCGCGCCAGACTGACGGAAGTTGGCACGAGCGTCCAGTTGGGGGTGTACTGGGAAACGTATTGCGAAATGGATGGCGTGGCGACGACCACGTGATCGCTCATGGCGATCAGTTTTGGAATTTTCTCAGGGAACTCTAAAAAGATCCCGTCATCGACATCTAAAACCAAACGCGGTGTGCAGCGTCGAAAACGTTGGTCCATCTGGACAGTAGAATCGTGATACACGCCACGTTCCAGGTAAATGCAGTCAGGTTGAAAAACGCGCGCGGCCAGCCATTGCCGCCAACGCGTCCACCGCTTCACCGCCACACTGGCCCGCCAACCGATGGCCGGAAAGTGCTCGTACACCGACGGCCAACTCGTCCAGACTCGCACCTCATGTCCTTGGGCTTGCAGATAGGGCAGCATGGCCATAAAACGAAAGCGCGTCGATGGGACGTTGGCACCAAGCGTCACAAAACCAATGCGCATAGGGAAATTGCCTAAGGGGGTGGTGAGTCAATCTGCTCAAGGCCACGTGCGACCCTCGCGCAAGACCAACTTCGCGCTAAGTCACTCATCATGAACTGCATTAAACTTCAACTGTGTTAATCGCCAACTGTATCACAAGTTAACTGTTTCACTTGTGAACCGTGCCACTGCTCAATAACTGCCACGCACTTCTACCGGACAAGGCTAATTCATGTCGGCCGCTCCCGCTACGCCTGTTCGAACACTCCCAGTTCGATTGGCTTTGGTCATCCATGCGTTGCATGGCGGAGGAGCGGAACGTTTGATGAGCCAGTTGGCTCAGCGCTGGGCCACGTCGACGACTGCAAGTCCATATGAGGTGCACTTAATCACGCTCGCCGATTCAGCCACCGATCAATACCCGCTGCCTGCTCAAGTGCGGCGTTATGGTTTGGATTTGATGCAACCGAGCACTGGTCTCTGGCAAGCGTGGCGGGCCAACCGACAGCGAGTGACCCGCTTGCGCCAGGTGCTCAGCGAGATCCAACCCGACTTCATCCTGAGTTTTTGTGATCGCATGAATGTAGTCACCATCACGGCGGCCTATTCACTGAGCGTACCGCTGTGGATTGCCGAACATTCCGATCCGGAGCAACAGAGATTGGGACTGGTCTGGGAAACTTGGCGCCAGTGGGCGTACCGTCGACTGATTCGCCGTCCTCGCAGCGGTTGCGTAGCCTTGACCGATCCGATTGCCGCTGGGCTGCGCCAACGTTTTCGCGGTTTACAGGTCGAAGTGATCCCGCCAGCCATTCAGGGCCCGGCCTCCGCGCCTGCCCAGACTCCTCTGGAGGCCACCGACAAGACCACCTTAGAGACGAACGTCGAGTCAACCGACGAGACAACCTTGGCGGCCCCGAGGGAGGCAACAGGCAAAAAGAAACAACTCCTCAGCCTGGGCCGACATAGTCCAGAGAAGAACCTTTCCGCACTCTTGGCTGCATGGCAACTCTTGTCGCCGCAGTTCCCCCAATGGCAATTGGTTATGGCGGGGGACGGCCCCGAACGGGCCGCGTTGATGCAACTCAGTGAGCGATCAGGTATCCAGAGTTCGGTACACTTCCCAGGCTGGATCGCCGATCCGTGGCCACTTTATCAACAAAGTGAATTGCTAGCATTGTCATCGCATTACGAGGGCTTTCCTGTAGCCATGCTGGAGGCTATGCACAGTGGTGTGGCGTGTGTGAGCACACCGTGCTGCGCGAGTGTTAAGCAATTGGCTGAGTTGGGCGCGATTGCATTAACTTTGACGTCGACGCCAGAGGCCATTGCCGCGGAGCTCAGCCAGTGGATGTCCGATGATTCGCAGCGGCAAGCGTTGGCCAAGCGTGGGCAACAAGTGGCTAGCGAATATAGCTGGACCAAGATCGGAGTAATGTGGGATCATGTCTTGCTAAGTGCGTTAGCAAAATGAGTTTCCCACGATCTTCTAGTTGACCTTGGCTTGGCAAGCTGGTCAAATTATGGGATTGTCGGCGGACAGTTGGGTCGTACGGGCTGCTGGCGGTATGGATCACCGTGCTCATCATCTAGAGCTCATTGTTTGCAACCCCACGTCGTGTGCCTGCTCGCATGCAGGCACATAGTTGTTCGTCATATCGGTTTGAGACCCGAACCCACAGGAAGCTTATTATGTCTCAGAAGTCCAGCTCTATTGCGTTGATTGATCTAGGCTGCTCTGCAGACCGCAGAGGTCAAGGTCGCGCGGTCTCTCCCTTTCGACGTGTAGGGCGTCAGACACTGCTCGAGCGTACAGTGCGGCGATTATGCGAATCATCGTTGTTGGACAGTATCGCCATTGTGGGCGACAACGAGTTTTCAGGGTTGATCGCACAAAGTTGTACGCAGCCGGCTGTTTGGCTGCCAACGGATGAGCCGTCCTGTGTGGCCCGCGCCTGGTATGCAGCGCAGTCGCTCGAGGCGGAATGGGTTGTAACGGTCAACGCGACGTCGGTCTTTGTCGACCCAATTCTGATTGACCGCCTCCTAGCCACAGCCTGGGGCAATCCCAAGAGCGACATGGTTGCCTTCATGTCCATGCACAAAAGTGGATTGTGTGAGCAAGCGGCCGGATTGGCCGGTGATGCCTGCAATCGACGGGTGCTCAAGCAGATGATGCGGGATCCTGCAGTGATGAATGACTCTCGCGGATTGTCGCAGCTGCTGGTCTCCATGCCGGAAGTCTTTCATACCCGCTTGATCCCCCTGCCCGAAGTGCTCGAATATACCGATTTGCGGTTCATGCTGGAAACCGAACGCGACCTCGATCGAGCTCAAATGATCCTGGAAGCCACTGGCGAAGACTGCGATTATCGAGACTTGGTCCCTCTGGCCAGCCACTTCGATCGCTAAGAGCCATTGTAGAGCAGTTGTCCTCAACTGCTCTCTGGATATGTAGAGCAGTTGTCCTCAGGAATTGTACAGCAGTTGTTCTCAACGAATCCTGTAACGCGGTCATTTCATTCGCGCATCGATCAATCGCATAATCGCCCGGCATCCTTCTAACCGGGTGCGCTGGCATCGAATGGCTTTTAAGCCAACGGCGCTAGATTCCATAGCCCGGGGTTCTCGGCTTGCGCCGCGTACCCTGGGTTGGTGATGCCAACGGCGATGAAAACCCCAATGGGCAACGCTGTGAAGCATTTTTGCTCGTGAAACCCGGCATTTGTAGCGGTTGGGCGCAAGCCCTCCG
>JADLDX010000999.1 GCA_020846515.1 Pirellulaceae bacterium | reverse complement strand
ATCACCACAACAGAGCTGACGCAAAGTTTGGCAGAGGTTTTACGAGTATCTGTCGACGGTGCTGCGCAAGTGGCCTTTGAATTCGGTGGCCGTATTGGAGCAGACGGTCCTGGTATCACCTCAAGTATTGAGGCTCACTGGTCGCTGCTCAATCCAACCGTGATTACGTTTGGCACAAATGGCAGTACGAATCCACTCGATGCTTTTACGGCCCCCAAGTATTACCTGGGTGAATTCATTGAGCGGATGATTGGTCCGGTCTTTGCAAAAATCCAACAATATAATCCGATACCCAAGGACGTTACCGATTTCCTGAACAGCAATTTGCCAATCTTAAACATTACCCCTTGGCAATTGTTGACCGCCGGAGTCAATCTGCCGGAAGGGGCTGATTTGGTCTTTCGTATTGCGACGGCCATCAATAACTTGCCGACCAATAGCGATCGCATCAATCTGCAAAGATTTTTGCCCAATGAACCGGCAGGCGGAGGCGATGGCAACCAGCAAGGCAATGCTAACTCGACTCTATTGAATTATCTGACCAGTTTGGAAACCGATTATGGTCTGTCGTTGCCTTTTCTGAGGGCACCTAAAAAAAACATCGTCAAGTTGCTGGTGGGACAACGCGTCGACTTTATCAATTGGCGGCCCACGAAGCCGCTGAGCTTGAGCAAAGAGATTACCGGTACACCGATTTTTCTGGGCCAGTATGGACCTATCACAGTCATTCTCAACTATGGTGGTCGCTTCGGCTTAAATGCGAATCTCGGTTTTGGACTCGACTCGACCGGTCTTCAGAGCAGCAGTCGCAATCTCCTGGATGGCTTCTATTTCAGCGATCGAGACAAGACCAATCGAGAAGTCAATGAAGTGGAAGTCACCGGCGGAGTCTTCGTGCGAGCGGATGCATCGCTAGTAGGTCTGGCAGGTCTGAGTATCGAAGGCGGCATTTCGGGCACCATTGGTGCAGATCTGACCGATCTGCGACCCGGCGCCACTGCGGGTTCACCCGAACGACTAGCCCGCTTCTGTGACTCAGGTAGTGACGGCGCTGTCCATCTAACGGAACTTGCAAGGATCGCCAATGACTACGGTATCCAAAATGTTGTCAACGTGAATGGCAATATCTCCATCGATGTCAAGATCGATGTGTTCGTGCTCTTCTGGAGCGCCACGATCATTAGCGAAAAATTTCCCATCGTACGCTTTGGTCGCGGATGCTCGGGCTCGCCATCCAGCCTTCTGCGCGATTTTACGACGCTCGGTCGTGTCGACAATGGCGAGTTCGTGAGAGACACGTTGACCGTTTTTGCGAACAATGCCTTTCCGAGTTCCAACTTTTCGGCCGACGACGACTTGGGTACGGAACTGGAGATCAATCTTCGACGCGATACCAACAACGTTCCCACAGGTATCGAACTGGTGCGCATTCGGGAAAGCGAACGCCAGTTTATGCGTTACTCGCTGGCCGAACTTGCTCAGCTTCGCCATCTGAAAATTGTTGGCTCCTCGGGACCCGATTCCATCGTCATCGATCCTGATCTGTCTAGTATTTTAAACATTCAAACGATCGAAGTAGATGCCAATGCTGGCGATGACTATGTCGATCTGTTCCAGCGCACCTCGGTCACCGTTGGCAACTTGACTCTCTCGTCGAATCTACAGAATACGACCATCTACGGTCGGTCCGGCAGGGATCAACTGCGCGGGACATTCGCTGCCGACACCATCCTGGGTGGTGAACAAGACGATATGATCGATGGCCGTGATGGAAACAATACTCTTTACGGCGACAACCAAACGGAGACCGGGCAGTTCATCATCACCTCGGGGAATGACACCATCAAAGGTGGCCAGGATCGCGATACAATTTATGGAGGCTTCGGCAATGATGTCATCAACGCCGGCGACGGTGAGAACATTGTTTATGGCGGTTGGGGATTTGACCTGATTACCACAGGCAATGGCAGCGATATTCTTCATGGCGGTAATCCCAGCAATGCCCCCAGCCCAAACATTGGTGTCGATCTCGGCGATGATGTGATCCTGTCCACCGGCGGAAACGATACGGTCTTTGGCGGTGGGGGTAACGACACGATTGATGTCGTTCATGGCACGCTGGATGGTGGTGATGGCCATGATTTCTTACGCGTGCTGTCAGGCCAGAACGATATCTATGGTGGCGCCGGAAATGACCACATCATCGGTGGCAGCGGTACGGACACCATTTACGGCGATGACGTGGGCGCTACATTCACGGGCCACGATTTGATTGAAGACACAGGCGGTGACAATACCATTTACGCTGGCAAAGGAAATGACATCGTACGTACCGGTGCCGGTGCTGACACGATCTATGGCAACGATGGTATTGACCAAATCGATGCAGGCGATGGAACCAACCGACTATTTGGTGGCGAGCACGACGACGTTTTGACAGGCGGCGCAGGTATCGACTATATCTTTGGCGATGGTGGTCACGATACGCTGCTCGGCGGCGAAGGCAACAACTTTCTTTTTGGTGGCGATGGCAATGACAGTCTGACGGCTGGCCATGGCAACAATCAAATGTTCGGACGCTTAGATGGTCCCACCATATTACCGGCCGACGATATCGATCGAGACCAGTTCATTGTTGGAGACGGTATCAATCTGCTGGTCGGCAATGGTGGCAAAGATACATTTGGATCGCTGACCAATCGGTCCAACGGACAAAACACAGTTTGGGGCGATGATCGCTTCGTGCCCTCAGCTTTCGACGACGATGACGTAATCTACCTGGGTAATGGTACAAACAATATCCATGGTGGCTTGGGTAGTGACGACATAATCTTTGGCAGCGGCAACAACCTGGTTTGGGGCGACCATGAAACACCTACCTTTGCCAATGGGGCTTTGATCGATGGTAACGATACGATCATCAACGCTGTCGTGGGGCTGTCCAATACACTATGGATCGATGGTGGTGGTGGCGTAGACATCATCACCACGCGTGCCGCTAACGTCACGGTTATCGGCGGTGCAGCCCGCGACGTCATCACGGTTCATTCGCCACTGCCCGGTAGTATTGTCTATGCCGACAATCAACCCAGTTTAGGCAACACCTTCCCTGATGAATCGATCCTGGATGGTAACGATGATGTCACGCTGTCCTACATACAGGGCGATCGATTCGTATCGACTGGGATAACGGTCTATGGCACAGGTGGAATCGATACCGTTGTATCAACTGGTATTGGTAATGTCACGATCTTTGGAGGTAGCGGTGGAGACCCAATTACAGTCAACGGCAGTTTAAGTGCCACGGTCTTTGGCGATCGCTTGCTGGAAGCCCCCACCGACGGCAGTGACACTATCAACGTCACGTCAGACAACGCGCGAGTCTTCGCCGGTGGTCACGACGATAACATCTCTGTGTCCGCGCCGGCCAGCTACGAAGTTCGTGGTGGCAGTGGTATCGATCGCATCCATGTGACTGGTTCGCTCCTGAGTCAAGATAGCGGCACAATCTACGGCGACCAGTCAACTACGGTTAATGCCAGCGACGGTACGGACTACATTTCTGTGTTTGGTCCAACCAAGATCTGGGCTACCGGCGGCAACGATGAGGTCACCGTCAACAACTCTCTGGGTGGTGACACCGAGATCTATGGCGACACCGGCAACGATACGATCACCATGATCGGTGGTGGTTTGAATCGCATTTTCGCAGGCAGTGGCCATGACTCTGTCGTGAGCACCTACGGTAGTGAAATCGTCTGGGGCGGTGATGGTGACGACGAAATTTCGACGGGTGGCAATGTCGATGAAGTCCACGGAGAATCTGGCAACGACAAGATTTATGGCGGCGCTGGATTTGATGCATTGTATGGTGATGCGGGCGATGACTGGCTGGTCGGCAATGATGGCGAAGACAGGCTGGACGGCGGCGATGGGCAGGACATATTGGTTGGCGACAATGCCATCATCTCTCCCAGTCCTCTGTTGGCTGGTTTTTATGAAGTCTCGGTACTCAGCGGTGGCTCAACCGATGTACTGTTAGGTGGGCTGGGCAACGATCGACTGTTTGGTGGCGGCGGCAGTGATCGCATGTTCGGTCATGAAGGTATCGATCGCATCGAGGGCAACGAAGGCGACGATCTGATAGAGGGCGGCGACGGCAACGACTTCCTAAGTGGTGCGGCCGGCGAAGATGAAATCTATGGTCAAGCCGGCGATGACACGATCAACGGCGGAGACGATGCGGATCTGATTCTGGGCGACATCGGTAACGACATCATCAATGCCGGTGCAGGTGATGATCGCGTATATGGCCACGACGGCAACGACACCATCGAGGGTGGTTCGGGAAATGACCGTATCTACGGTAGCACGGGCAATGACACCATCACGGCTGGCGCCGGCATTGATTTGGTCTATGGCGACGCCGGTGATGACAACGTCGATGGGGGTGATGACGCGGATGAGTTGTATGGCGGTACTGGCGTGGATCGAATCAGCGGCGGACGTGGCATCGATCACATCTATGGCCACGACGGCGACGATGTGCTGGCTGGATATCAACTAGCGACCAGCGTTGGTGACGACGGTACTAGCGACTATCTGATCGGCGGGTTAGGCAATGATACGCTGACTGGTGGCGGTGGCGATGACTATTTGGAAGGTAATGAAGACCGCGACACGATCCGTGGTGAAGCTGGTAATGATCTCATTTTTGCGGGTACCGGGTTAGGCGACCATTTAGACGGCGGCGATGGAGATGACACCATACATGGCTCGGACGAGTCACTTGCGCCTGGACCGAATATCCTTTACAGCGGCGATACCATTTTGGGCGGACCGGGCAGTGATCGCATCTTGGGTTTGGGCGGCTACGACTGGATTGATGCAGGTGCCGGCGATGACTGGGTCGATGGCGGCACGGATAGCGACACCATTCGAGGCGGTGACGGCAATGACTTCCTCTACGCTGGATTGGGTTTCAGTGACACTCTGTATGGCGACGGCGGCCACGATACGATCTACGGCAGCGACGCTGGGGACGACACCATCTTCGGTGGGTCAGGCGATGATCGCATCGAAGGGCAAGCCGGGAACGATGTATTAGAGGGTGGTGACGGTGATGACATAATCGACGGCGGTACAGGCACCGACATCATTCTAGGCAATTCAGGAGACGATGAACTGATCGGTGGCGGCGGAGTGGGTGACTTACTGTATGGTGGTCAGGACCATGATGTTTTGCGAGGCAGCGATGATGGCGCCGATATCTTGCTCGGCGGCATCGGTAACGATCGACTCTTCGGCAACGGGGGCAACGATCTGCTCTCCGGCGGGGATCGCGATGATATCCTCGACGGTGACGAACTGCCCGATGGCGACGATGTTCTTGATGGCGGTGCGGGTGATGATATTCTCGAGGGCAATGCCGGCGCCGACCTGTTGATCGGTGGCCTCGATCACGACAAGCTTTATGGCCACACACTACTCGGCACTGATGACGACCTGGCGGCCGACCGCTTGTACGGTGACCTTGGCACCGACGGCAACGAACCCGGTTCAGGCAGCGATCACCTGCGCGGTCAAGGCGGCAACGACTTCCTGTTTGGCGAAGGTGGCGATGACCGCTTGGACGATATCCAAGGTGAGAATCAACTGTTTTTTGGCGCTGGCGATGGTCCCGTTCCCAATGACTTTGTGACACCACCGATTACAACCGCTCCCGCGCTGACCAGTCGCACCGCCTTTCGAGTGGACGGTGCCCAATTACCGACGGGCCCTGAGCCGCGTGGCTGGTACAGTCCACTGGCCGACTCAACATCGGGCGATGGCGTGTCCCAAGTGGCTAGCGGAGCCAAACAAAGCGCAGTCGCCGTGGATGCCAGCGGCATCACTTACACAGCTTGGGTTGACGTACGGTCCGGTAACGAAGAAATCTATGTGGCGCGCTACGTACCTGGCGAACTGGCGACGGCCAGCTTAAGCGCCGGTTGGAGCGAACTGGCCGGCAGCGCATCGGCTGGCGGGATCAGCCGCACCGTTGGCTCATCGCGCGAACCATCTATCGCGATTGACCATGACAACCTGCCGATGGTGGTGTGGACCGAGAGTCGTCGGAGCGGTGCGATCATCACTAGTGACATCCGCGCCGTCAAATGGAACCCTAGCGGAAACGCTGGACTAGGTTTATGGGAATCGATCGGTAGTTCACAATCCACCGGCGGTATCAGCGCGACCGGTAACGCATCCCAGCCGAAGGTTGTGCGCACAACCTCTGGACCTGTTGTCGCGTGGCTGGACGCTACCAGCGGAGGACAACAGGTTTATGTAACTGGCTTCCGCAACGGAGCCTGGTCTGGATTGGGTGGCCAGGCTACCAGCAGCGGTCAAGGCTTGTCCGCCTCGCCCGGCACAGTGACCTCGATGGACCTGAGCTCGCAGAATGACTTTGTTGTCGTAGCTTGGACAGATCGCAGCGCTCTAGGCGCGCAAGTCTTCGCATCGCAATTTAATGGAACAGTTTGGCAATCGTTGGGGGCAACCTCGTCGGCTGGTTCACCGATAAACGACACGGTCGCTGCAGCTCAAGTCACGACCACTTATTTTCAGAATCAGCCATTCGTCGCCTGGCAAGACTCAACCAATGAGGTCTCATCGATCAGGGTACAACGGCGGACAGCGATCGCCTGGACCAGCGCGGGTGAGGGTTCGAACACAGATCTTGGTGTCTCATCTCCGGACAATCAAGCCTACTGGCCTGTGCTCAGCAGTGGCGGTAACGCGTTATATTTGAATTGGATCGATCGACCCTCGCCAGTCGGTTCAACGCTGGTGGGCGGCGGTTGGAATTTAAGAAGTTGGAACGGAACAAGTTTCGCGCAGCAGCCGAACCTGGCCCGCTTGCCCAATGGACGTTGGTTAGGTAACGACATCCAGACGCTGGATATGTCGGTCGATGCACTCGGCAGAACTGTGATTAGTTGGAATGCCCTCAACGAGTCCCGAAATGCGCGACAGTCCTACGTGGTACGCGGCAACAATCTGCCAAGCAAGCAGATCCACGTAACTTCTGCCAGTCAAACTATCGCATCGATTTTGGCCAGCGGTCAACGCGGAACAAACGATGTCATCTTGGTGAGCGATGTACAAGGCGGTTTTACTCTTACACCCGACGATGCCGGTGTCTCCATCATCGGCCTGACTGGCAGTAGCATCAACGGCCCCGTTTCCATCAACGCCCATGGAGTAACACTGGATAACTTGAATCTGGCTTCGCTGCTGCTGCAGAACGCCAATGACTTCTCCATGCAGCAATCGACCGCCAATTCGGTGGTCATCGACGGAGGCAACAGCGCGTGGTTAGTCGATAATGCAATCAACTCGGTCACGATCACCGGCGGGGCCACTGCGTCTCAACTGCATCGCAACACTCTGGGGACGTTGCTCTTGAGTGGAGCAGGGGCTAGCCAAATTTCCGTTACCGACAACCTAATCAACGGGCTGCAGGCCGTCACCGTTCAAGCATCCTCGTCGGGGCGAATGACAGGTAACCGCCTGCACGCGTCGAGTCCCGGCAGTAAACTTGGGACAGGATTGTTGATTAATCAAGTATTTTCAGGCATCATCGCCCACAATGAAATCCAAGGTTTTAGTGTCGGCGTCCAATACAATGCCGCCGCATCGCTCTCCCACAATCGCATCTTCGATAACCAGACAGGCGTGGTCGCCAATCCCGTAGGTGCCAACGGACTGGGATTCACACCAAACTCCACTGCCAACGTGATCGAAGACAACCAGGTTGGTGTGCTGCTAAACGGGGACATGCAACTTCAGATCATTCGCTCAAACGTCACGGGCGTCAGGGGCTCCGGTTCTTTGGTCGCCAGCAGCCTGGAGCATGCGAACTGGATCGAAGCGAATACCGTCGGCGTAGACCTATCTGGACGCATCGCCTTCAATCGCATTGGTCTGAATGCCACCGGCATCTTAGCGCGATCGGGTCAAACAATCGACCACAATATTCTCGTTGATAACACGGAGTATGGGATTCGATCGATTGGAAAATCTGATCTGAAGATCATCAACAATACGCTAGTTGCGTTCAGCCGCTGGTCATCAGAAAACCCTATAGCGAACACATCGCCAGCCGACTTGATCCGCATCGAGCAATCATCCAGCCATATCGAGATTCTGAACAATCTTTTGTCGTCCGGATCGGGCTATGCGATTTATGTAGCCGTCGATAGCATGCTGGGTTATTTCAGCGATTACAACCTGCTGCATTCTTCGGAACCAGGCAAACTGATTCATTGGGCTGGAGAGTACAACGACATTCTAGACTGGCAAGAGAATGTTCATCAGTTCGATTTGCACTCGCGTGGTCGCACGGAGATTGACCCTCAATGGTCGCGACCAAAGTTCATCAATCCACGCTTAGGGGACTATCGACTGTTTGATTTAGTCGCCGGTCAACGTGCTACCAATCCTAGTATCGACCTGGGTATGCCATGGATCGATTTTCCGCAACCGACCTTCATGAATCAGAACTTGCTGGTGAATCCGGGCTTCGAATCGGGACTAAATGGCTGGACCGTGACCCCCAGCGGTATCATTGCATCATCCAATCCTGCACCCAGCAGCGGTACCAACTACTTTGCCAGTGGCAACACCGCTGTGACGACGCTGACACAGGTGATCGATCTTCAAGCGTTAGCGATCGACATGAGCGATAAATCAATCGTGTTTGGCGGCCGCGTTCGCAACAAAGCAGAGTCTCCAGCGGACCAACCAGAGATTACGCTCGAGTTCTTGAATGCCATCGGACAGGTTGTGGGCAGTATCAGCCAACAACCGACGGGCACTGCCGATCGATGGGAACTGATTGGCGGCCGCGCGACCGTTCCAGAAACTACGACCCGCCTTCGGTTTACCTTCACAGGTACGCGCAGAACCACCAATGCAAACGATACTTTCCTTGATGGAGCGTTCCTGTATGCCGTTTCGAATCGCATGGCACCAGATGTAGGCGCCTATGGCGCAGCCAGCGATGAGCTAGCGGCCAGCAGCGCACCGCGCATCGTGCTGCGCGCCCCAGATCTCTACCGCGATTGGCAAAAGCATCAACAATTGCCGATTCTTTGGGAAACATACGGCAACGCGACCTCTTCGCCCGTGCGGATCGATCTCTATCAAGACGCAGCCAGTGGTGCTCAATATCTGTTGACGATCGCTGCCAGCGCACCAGATACAGGCCGCTTTGATTGGACGCCCGCACTCAACAATATCGACTTCGGGACGAAAGGCCTGCGTCTACAAATTCAATTGACCAATGCCCAGATCGCCTTCGATCGCAGCACCGAATCGTTCAGCGTGCCTGAAAACAGTCCTGATTATTACGTAAACGATGCGTCTCGGACCGGCGACCTGCTGACAACAGCCATCGGCAACAATCGCCATACAGGTAAAGTCCCCAGCAGTCCTAAGCCTTTGCCGACTAATGTCCTCCGCATCTACACAGTAGGTGCTGGTCAAACGATCAACATCGATAGCGGTACCGACCTGGTGCCAACGCCACTGGTGATCGGCAATGTGGCCGATGTCAGCGATGACGAAGGCTTCACACTCGCAGGTGCCATCAGTGCCTCCCCGACACCACAGAACATCTCTGTAACTCTCGTCCATAATGATCCTGTCTCTAACGGGGCAAACATCGAACTGAGCGATGCCGATTTGACGACGCTGCGAAACATCCGTGTCGTCGGCGGTCAGAATGCTATCCTGGTTCGAAACCAGAGCAACCAAGTGCTGCTGGACAATATCGAATCCCATTCTGCTACCCAAGCCGGCATCCGAGTCGAAGCCGGATCTTCCATTAGTGTTAACCGGCTGCGAACTTTATCCAATGGTGGCCAGGGCTTCTTCAGCGAAGGCACCGTTAGCTCGATTACTAGTTCCCAAGCGATTGGAAATGGTGCCGCCGGTTTTCTACTGCGCAGTCCGGGACCAGTGCGTATAGAATCCAGCCTCGCTTCAGGCAACTTCGGAAATGGAATCGAAGTGACCAACGTCGGTCTGGCAATGGCCACTGTGGGCAGTAGCGATCTAACGCTGGGCAAGGGCAACCAGGTGTTCAGCAATTTGGGTAACGGCCTGTGGGCTGCGGGAAATGTCAACGTCGAAGGGAATACAATCTATGGCCAAAACACAGTTGGTACCGTCGGCATTCGATTGGAACTGGGCGCGTCGGCTCGCGCCAATGTTGTCTTCAACAATCAGCGCGGTATTCAAGCCACCGGCGGTGGCAACGTCGACCGCAATCGAGTTTACAATCATGCGAGCTATGGCATATCCGCCGACATAACCGGATCGCTCTCCGGCAACGTGGTGTATTCAAATTCTGTCGGCATCTCGTTGGGATCCAGCCAGCAGGGTGTCGTGGAGAACAATCTGGTGTATGCCAACACGGATGTGGCTGTTCAGTCTCTTTCGACAACTACGACGCCCGGACTGATCAAGAACAACACCATCTATCAACCCAGTGGCGATGGCATTCGTTTGACCAATGCCGACCATGTCCAACTGCGCAACAACATCATCTGGGTCGGTGCTGGCTACGGCATTCGCCTCCTACCCTTGAACGTCACGGGATTTGTCAGCGACTACAATTTGATCTACACCACAGGAAATGGTGCGGTCGGCCGTCGAGCCAATAACGACTGGAAGACCCTGTCCGAGTGGTCGACCGCGATGTCCTCGGATGCCAACTCATTGGCCGTTGATCCACTGTTCGTGGACCTGGATGGTGCCGACAATCGACTGGGCTATTTTTCACCGACGGCCAATGGCAGCGATGATGACTTTCACTTGCTCAGCCAGCAAGGATCGCCCCACGGTGGCGCGTTGGCCCCCAGCGTCAGCCCGTCAGGTTCAGGATTCACCTTGCCAAGTCAGGCGGCCAGCCCAATCGTCATCGATGCTGTGACCTCATTGGCGATCGATGCCGGCCAGCCGAATGATCTGTTCTCAGGCGAACCAAGTCCAAACGGGAACGCAATTGACTTGGGAGCTTATGGCAACACGTCGCACGCTTCGCTCAGTCCCGCCCAGTTCGTAACGCTACAGCGTCCCACAGCGGCACAGGTAGTGCCCGCCAATCAACCGCTGGCCATTCGTTGGCGCAGTCACGATTCGTTAGGTACAGTCCGTCTAGAACTGATTCGTGTTGCCGATGGAAACGTCCTGACGATTGGTAGCGGCGTAGCCAACTCGGGCAATTTCAATTGGCTCGTTCCGACTGGTACCACGCCAGGTCAGTATCACATTCGCATTACTCGCGAAGATGCGGCCATCGCTGGCATAACGCAAGCCAGTTTTACGATCGTGGCGCCTGTCACGGTCTATTACGTCAATGATGGAACGGTCGCCGCCGGCGATTGGACGACAGCAGTTGGTATCGATGGCAATGACGGCTTATCGCCCAGCCGGCCTAAGGCCTCCGTTCAAAGTGTCTTAGACAGTTACACCCTCGGCCCTGGCAGCGTCATTCGAGTCGACGCCGGCATCTACAACTTAAATGCATCTCTGACCATTTCCAGCGCTGATGCTGGTGTAACGATCGAAGGTTTCTACGATTCAACAACCAGCGATCCCTCCAAGCGTGCGCTGATCAATCGTGGGCTGTCGACTGCCGGCAATCACACCATCGTTTTACAGAACGCTGACAATGTGACACTCAGTCGATTGCACATTACCGGTGGAAACATTGGCGTTTTTGCCGGAACAACATCCGATAGCGATAACGTGACGATTCGTGATAGTCGCATTTATAACAATGCGATTTCTGGAGTGAGCATCGACACCGGCAACGATGGATTGCAATTGGTAAACAACCAATTCTCTGGTATAGGCGCTGCGGGTAGCGCCACCATTCAGAGCACTCACGCCGTCATCGCGGGTGCCAATGCGCTGGTGGCAGATAACCTGATCGTCGATGGTAGTAACTATGGACTGCGGGTTAGCGGTGGTGGTACTCGGGTGACTCGCAATCAAGTCTTCAACAACACCACCGGCATCATCGTCGCCTCGGCCGATGGTACACAGCCGACCATACGCGTGACGGAGAACATGGTATCGGGCAACTACGACTACGGCATGGATGTTTCTGGGGCCAACGTGATCGTCGAGAACAACCAGATTACCAACAATGTCAGCGGCTATACGACGTTTACGCCCCGCAAAGCCACTGGTATTCGTTTGACCTCCTCCGCCATCGTTCGCGACAATCTTATCGCGGACAACATTGTTGGCATCGAATCGGTCGTAGGCGCTGGTATCGGCTTTGTCTTGAAAAATCGCATCTACGGTAATTCGACCGGCATTATTGCCGCTGGGGGTAGCCTGATCGACAATGAAATTCATAGTAATGCGATCGGCGTT
>JADLDX010000998.1 GCA_020846515.1 Pirellulaceae bacterium | reverse complement strand
TTGATTCAGCTTCAGAGACTGGTTTGCGGCTTTGATTGCCTCGTCATATGTGCCTGCGCGATAGTGCACAAGTGCCAATGTATTATGAAACGTCGGCTTTTTTTGGCGATCAATTGCTTTATTGAGCAATTGAGTTAGTCGATCGTATGGCGCTTGAAAATCGGGGCTGAGGCAGACTGTCCACGCGATCGAGTTGACATCTTCATCTGTCGTGGCTGCGTGCTCGAGCTTTTCACATAGCAATTGACACTGTTGAATGTAGTCCTCTGTCTTGTTCAATTGCAGTTTTATGCGTGCCCACATGCAACGTGCCTGGATACCGTCGCTTTCATCCAGGTAACTCTGTAGATCCTTTTCGGCTTCTTCCCAGCGATTGTCAAATGTGTTGTAGGCACTACGGCGGTATAGGTATTGTTGATTGCCCAACGCAATTAGCTCGGTAGCATGAAAGCGAGCAGATTGCCACTGTTGTTGCCGCGCAGCGAGCGCACACTGAGTTTGATGCCACTTTGACAATTCCGCCGCGCGTTCCTCAGTGGACTGCTCGCGAAGCTTTTGGCTGGTCCAATTGTTTCCCCAACTGGCCAGTTCGTTGCTGCGCGAGCGTAGGATGTGTTGGCCATCCCGACCAAACAGTACGACGCCGTCATTACCTTTTTCGGTGTTCAGCAAATGAACTTCGCAGCCCAGTGCAGTATCGAACAAACGTACTGTTTCATCATCGCTGATCGTAACCACGCGTTGGTTGTCAGGACTAAAGGAAAACCCACTAATGCTCGCCAAATGTCCAGTCAGTTGAGAAAAAGGTTTGCAAGGTTGGCCACTAACGAGGTCGCTCGCCTTAAAAAGATTGATTGTTGGTCGATATTCACCGCTAGATAGATCTTCGAAAGCGACACCGAACATCGTGCCATCATCGCTGAAGCTTAGATGCCGAATCCTGGTCATGTTTGGCAACGTCGTCACAGTTTTACGTGTTTGGTAGTTCCATAGTTGGAGCCGATTTTCGCCGGTCGTGGTGGCGACGAGAGGTTTGTGCGGATGAAAGTCGGCCAAGGATATTGGGCCGATTGACGACTGTTGTTCCAGCGGTTGGCCATCCACCGTTTTCCATTGACAGATTTTGCCGACTGCATCGATTGAGATTGCGTTTCCTGATCCAGCCAGGGTGGATATGTCCAGGATTTTGGCAGCATGTCCAGTAAAGGAGCAAGTTGGTTTCTTGGCATTCTTCTGCCACACCTGGGCGGAATGGTCACTCAAACCGACCAGCAATGATTGACCGTCGCGAGCGTACTCCAGGCAAGTGGGTACCGAGGCGAGCTTTAGGGTGCCGATAGATTTGAGTGTTGCGGGGTGACGTAATTCTATGCGAGGGTCTCCGAGACTTCGCGAGCCGCGTCCGGGATTCTCCTGAACGATCAAGGCAAACTCAGTTTCGGTCGGGCTCCAGACCATCGCACCAACGCGGCCTGGCATGGCATATCGGGTTGGGTAGTGATCGCTTCCGGTAGCATCCCACAGCATGGCCCGCCCGTCGTGTCCACAGGTGACCAGTCGAGTGCCTGAACCATCAAAAGCCATATCGCGCACATGCCCTAAATGGCAGTGCAATTGTCGGAGCAGCTTGCCGCTAACTGCGTCGCGGATGTCGACTCCCTTGCCGAAGGTGCTCGTAACTTGCAGTCGACCATCTGGGGAGAAAATTGTGTAGGGCACAGCGCCAACGGAGTCTCGGTGCAGCGAACGCAACTGTTCGCCGCCTAGTTCGAACCACTCGCGATCTCCCAGGTAGCCGCCCACCATGACATGCTGACTGTCTGGCAACAATTTAACCTGTCGAGGATCTCCGAGTTCGTTCAAGAAATAAATCGGTTTCGGCGTGTCCAAGTTCCAGATGGCCAGTTCCCCACCCCGCGAAGTCGCCGCCATGCGTTGGGCATTAAAGTCAAAGTTTATATCGAGAATCATTTGGCTGAGCTGATTACGCTTTTCGCCGCGATACGCTTTCATTAACTTGCCATCGGCGACAGAGTGTTGTGTGACTGAGCCTTGGTTGGAGCCGAGGAAGAAGGATTGACCATCTTGGTGAAAGTTGGCGACGAGTGCATTCATTTTGGGGAAGCGAAAGCGTGGCTTGCCAGTTTCCAAGTTCCAGAGTATCACGCCTCCATACTCTTGGTCTTCTTGAGTGTTCCAAGCGATGGCTGCTGAAATCAGATGCTTCCCGTCCGGGCTGAAGTGGACATCATGGACACTGCAGTTCGGGTGACCTTTCATGGTGAACTTTAAACGTTGTTCGTGCAGATCCCAAAGATGAATTTCTTGGGGAGCATCGTACCCCCAACGCCCATATCCAATTGCGACGTAACGACCGTCGCGTGATATGTCTGTCGTCTGGGCCGCTTGAGCGTATCGAGGCGATTGCCACAAGGCTTGGTCGCATAAATCATTCAGGTAGTGCCACTCCCAATGTCGGAATGCGGGGTCACAAGCATCCAATAGTTGTTTGCAACCATCGATATTGGAGGCCTCATACTCGCGCTGCGCATGCTGCATTTCGCGATCTGCACTCAATTGTTCAGCGCGCGATCGCTGTTGGCCCTCTGCCAATTGGCTGGCTGTGGCACGCCACCATAAAGCCGTCATACTTACCGAAGAACATACTAGCGCAAGAATTAGCGTAGCGAGGCTCGGATGTCGGTGTGTCCATTTCCAAGTGCGTTCAACCAAGCCAATCGGCCTTGCGGCAATGGGCTTGTTCAGCAAGAAGCGATGGAGGTCTGCTGACAACTGTTCGGCAGATTCGTAACGCGCCTGTGGCTCCTTTCGCAAGCACTTGAGACAGATCGTTTCCAAGTCTCGCGGCAAACGGCTATTCAAACGGCGCAGTGGCGTTGGATCTTCTTGCCGAACCTGGCGCAGCGTTTCAAGCGCGCTGGCGGCATGAAAGGGTGGCCTACCGACCAACAGCGTATATAGGATGGCGCCAAGTGAGTAAACATCACTGACCGGGCCCACCTGATCCTGGTCAGTGATCTGTTCCGGGGCCATATAACTGGGAGTGCCCAACATTGCGCCCGAGTAAGTTTGCTGAGTCGTCGCTTTCGAGAAGCGAGCCAAGCCGAAGTCGGCAATCTTCGGTTCAAATTGGGTGCAAAGGTCACCGCCGGACTCTCGTTGATCGCTCGGGGCCAAGAGGATATTGGTCGGCTTGAGATCGCGATGGATGACACCTTGTGTGTGCGCATGATGGATAGCACGCGCGAGCGTCGCGACCAGTCGGGCCGCCACTTGTGGTTCAAGCGGTCGCTCCGCAATGGCTTCGGCCAAGTTAGGACCTGCCACCAACTCCATCGAGAAGTAAGGCACGCCATCATTCTCGCCGATGCTATAGATTTGGACAATGTTTGGATGTTGCAGTTGAGCCGACAGTTCCGCTTCAGCTTGAAATCGGGCTCGAAGTGTAGGATGAAAGCTGGCGGCAATGTTGATCGTCTTAATCGCGACCAGTCGATTCAGCGATCTCTGTAAAGCTCGATAGACCAGCCCCATGCCACCTTGGCCAATCTTCTCCAAAATTTCATAGTCATCAAAGCCGGTATCCACCGTTAAGAAAGACGAATTGCCCAGTTTGTCCTCCGGCGTGGCTCGGCTAGTGCGATCCTTAGCCAATGGAGCCAGCGATCGCGGAGTATCGGTAGGCGAGTTGCTGAGCGTCGAATCGCTAATGGCTGGCGAGCGCGACCAATGCACCGCCGAATCTACCTCCATCAACATCCTAATATAAGCTGCCAATTCAGGAAAACGTTGACAAAGCGACTCGCCGGAGATCGGCTGATTCGTTTCATGACGCAGTACAAACTCCAGATATATCAGCTCTAGCTGAGCGTCGCGATGCGTGGCCAGGTCCGGAAACAGTTGGAAAACAACTTCGGCCGCACGGCTTTCCCCGAGCTTGATCAAGCGCAATAACTCTTCGCAGGCTGCTGACATATCAGCGAACTGGGGATCGTTGGTATTTGGGGGTGTTCGCGCAGGCATGTAAAATATGGCTAGGATATGAGGCGGATTCGGATACTAGACACAGTCTCGCATGGTAGTCAAAATCTCCCAGTCGGTCGAACGCTGTGGTTGTGCTGGGCACAGCCGCAAGGTTTCAATAGCGATCCACGCGTTGGGAAATGAATTCTGATCACGATTGGTTTACCCTTCATGGATCGCCCTTCAATAAATGAAACCTTAGATCGGGATGATGAGCAATTTGTACATCTAATGGCCCGGGCAACATCTGGTGACATCGACGCCCAGACGGATATTTGTAGCCAATACGAACGCCAGGTACGTATAGTGGCGCGCGTCTTACTGGGCGCGGCGCTCAGGCCACATTTGGACTCAATGGACCTGATGCAGTCGGTCCACAAAAGCTTGCTCATGGGGCTGCGCGATAAACGGTTTGATGTCTCAAGTCCTGAGAAACTAGTGTCGTTGGCTTGCACCATTGTACGGCGTAAAGTGGCTCGTAAGTGGCGTATCAATCGTCGACAAATTATGCTCGATACCCACGCCACGACCCACGATACGCTGGAAGCCACGCTGCATACTTTAACTCCCGGTGGCACGACGCCGATGGAGAAAGCTGCCTTGACAGAATCGATCCAGTCGTTGTGCGAAGGCCTGTCCGATGTGGAACGAGTCATGGTACAACGGCGTATGGAAGGCTTCACTACGGGTGAAGTGGCCGCTGAACTAAAGATCCACCCTGTCGCCATCCGCGTCCGTTGG
>JADLDX010000997.1 GCA_020846515.1 Pirellulaceae bacterium | reverse complement strand
GTAGACGATGGTATTCCCAATGCCTTGCCAACTGGTTTCGCCTCGGGTGTATCTGGGGCAACGATCATTGATTCCTTTACGACCAATCAATCGGTGACGGGGAACGTCGTCGGCGTGCCCTCCACAGATGCGGTACCAGCCGCCGAGGCCTTGGGCGGTCAGCGCGAAATGTTCGTCGAATTGGCATCCGGCGCATCGATTGACTTGGTTGCCAACGCAGCCACTCCCAATATTCTGGAGTTTAACACTTCAGCCACCGGTGCCGGTGTGCGTTACATCACCTACGACGGCTTGGCAGAAGCCGACGCAGCAGTTGTCGATGGCACAGGCTTGGGAAATCTCGATTTAACCAACGGCGGCGATGACGTAGCCATTCGATTGACCGTAGGTGCAGACCAGGCCGGCGGAAGCATCACGATCCGTGCATACACCAGCGCCACAGACTTCTCCACGCTGACCTTGCCCATTGATAACACAGGCGGTGCGGCTACCGGTACGATCACCGCAGCCTTCGCGGACTTCACTGTCGGTGGCGGTGCTGGGGCAACGTTTAATACTATCAACGCGCTGCAATTTGAATTGAATGTCGCCGCGTCCGATGGCCAAATGGACTTGATCGAAACCGTTCAGCGAAGCGTCGTGACATCCAATGCCGCTAACTTGAACCCGATGTCAGTTGGTAATTTGGGATTCCTGGATACCAACAATAGCGGCACACTTGATGGAACTGAAACGGGTATCAACGGTGTGACAGTCCAGTTGTATACCGATACCAACAGCAACAATGCCTATGATGACGGCGTGGACACCTTGGTAGGCACAGATACAACCGATGCTACGGGTAACTATCTGTTCGAAGACTTATTGCCTGGTAACTATATCGCGGTTGTGCCCGCATCGCAGTTCTTAGCGGCCGCACCTCTTTTTGGACATGTGACCAGTACCGGCACCCCCAATGATCCGGATGACGATGTCAACAGTGATGACAATGGTGCCTTGGTAGGCGCGGTCGTGGCTACCGGCGCTATTACCCTGGTTGCTGGTGGTGAACCGACCAACGATGGGGACACCAATACCAATTCCAACCTGTCACTGGACTTCGGCTTTACGCCAGCCATCGACTTGGCCGTTGTCAAATCGGGTACCGCTTCGATTGATGCCGGTGGAAATGTTACGTATACCATTACAGTCACGAACAATTCGCCCATTGCCGCGACCAACATCGAACTGACCGACGACCTACCAACCGGTGTCACGTTTGTTCCAAACGGCACCAATGGCAGCACCTCATCGACGGCTTGGACCGTGCAGGCCAACCCGGCCGCGGAACTCTTGGCCACCATTCCAACTTTGGCCGCCGGTGCCAATCAACAGTTCACGGTCGTCGTCACCACGGACCCAGCCCTGGTCGCCGGTACCCTGAACAACGTGGCGACGGTAACCAGCGATGGAACTGAGCTAACGCCAGCCGACAATACCGACGATGCCGACACGATTATCACGCGCAACGCCGTACTGACCATCACCAAGAGTGACGGAACCAGGACGACGGTCAGTCCCGGTGATACCTTTGCGTACACCTTGACCGTTACCAATACCGGTCTGTCGACAGCCAACAATGTTACGTTAGTCGATGTGTTACCGGCAGGGTATACCTTCGTGAGCTTTACTGCCGGCAGCGACGGCTCGCCGGTCCGTACGGTAGTCGGTAGCTTGGATCAGATCAGCGCCGGCGTGGCCTCTCTAGCCGTCGGTGCCACGATGACCGTGGGTGTTAACGTAGCTGTTGCCAGCACAATTGCAGGCACGACAATCGTTAACACGGCCACCGCCGATTCCGATGACTCAGCGGCGATAACTGCGAGCGATACGAATACCATCGTTCGCAACGTCGATCTCGGGATCACCAAAACGGTTACCGCTCCCGCAGCGGGTGTCGGTGGTAGGGTCACGTATACATTGACGGTCACCAACAATGGTCCACTGGATGTTACCGGCGTGGAAGTCGATGACGATTTGCCAACTGGCTTTACCCTGGCCACAGCAGGTAATCCCGGCAGTGTGACCAGCAGTCCAAACGCCACGCGCGATTTACTGTGGACTGTGGGCAACCTGGCTAACGGCCAATCTTCCACAGTTAGCATTATTGTGGATGTAGCTGGTACGTTCACGCCAGCCAACAACGTCACCAACACCGCGACCATCGCAGTCGATCGATTGACCGGCTTTACAGATACGGTTTCCACGAACAACAGTGCCAGTGTGACCGTCAATATTGAGCCACGCTACGACTTGTTGATCACCAAGGACGACTCGCAAACCACAGTCGCCGCTGGCGGTGCCAACTACGTCTATACAATTACGGTCAACAATGCCGGCCCCAACGCAGCGTCCAACGTGGTAATCAGCGATACATTGCCTGCAGGACTGCAATTTATCAGTGCCACCAGCAACGGTACCAACATCGGCACCGCTACCGGTCAACAATACTCAGCCTCCATTGCTTCACTAGCGTCTGGCGAAACCCGTACGATCCTTTTGACAGTTCGCCCCTTGGCTAATGCCACTGGCACGACGATCAGCAATACAGCCACTGTAACAGCTGCTAACATCACCACGCAAGAAACCGGTGTACGCCCCAATAGCGCCACGGATACCAACACGTTGACGCGGGCGGTAACCTACAACGTTACCAAGACAGGTCCTACCACCCCTGTGCTAGCCAACACGAACTTCGTGTATACGGTGGTGGCCTTCAATAGCGGGACGGCCGATGCGCCGACCGTACTGTTCTCCGACCCATTGCCAGCCGGCGTGACGTTCAACAGCGGTACGTTTACTGTCAACGGTACATCGACCACGGGCGCCGTAACGTTCAATAGCACGACCAATCGACTGGAAGCCAATTTGGGTACTCTGTTGGCCGGTGGTAGTGCCACGACCAATCACGCCTCCATTACGCTGAACGTCACGGCGGCAGCCACGGCCAGCGGCACACTGTCCAACACGGCTACACTGTCCGGTCCGGATAATACCACCGGCGTAACATCCACAGTTACGACGACCATCAATCCCAACTTTGACTTAACTGTTACCAAAACAGACGGCTCAACCACGGCTCAGCTAGGCCAGAATCTGGTTTACACGATTGTGGTCACCAATTCAGGCCCATCACCAGCGACGAACGTGCAGGTAACCGATACGTTACCCACCACACAATTGACCTTCGTTTCAGCCACCAGTTCCAGCGGTACATTCACCAATAACAATGGAACGGTGTCGGGAACGATAGCCTCGCTAGCCAGTGGTGCCACGGCCACCATTACCATTACCGCCACCGTACGCAATGACGTACCCAATAACACGGCTATCAGCAACACGGTCACCGTCAGTGCTACCGGTGAAACGACGACCACCAATAACTCGGCCAGCGATTCAACGACTGTAACCACAGTCAAGTCGATCAGTGGATTCGCTTATGTCGACTTGAATCGCAATGGTGTCAAAGACACAAACGAACCAGGCTTGGCCGGCGTATTGATGTTCCTGACTGGCACGGCCAATGGGCAAGCCGTTTCGCTGCAAACGACCACGGACGCCACCGGTCTGTATACCTTCAGCAACTTACAACCCGGTACCTACAATGTATCGCAAACGCAGCCTGAAGGACTGGGCGACGGTCAAGAAACCGTGGGTACCACCGGCGGTACCGCGCCGAACACAACCAACAGCAACACGATCAACTCGGTACCGTTAGCCGGTGCTGATTCAACCACCAACAACTTCGGCGAAGTGCGTCGCTTCAGCAAGCGTCTGTTCATGTCATCGACCGACGCGAACACGCGGTAGGCTCATGTAGACGAATCGCTCCGCGACTCGTCAACTCTTAATTGATCAACGTCAAACCTAATGCGGCAACTCACGTTGCCGCACTTCATTTGTGACACGCGAACGCCCGCCGATTCAAGTAGTAACGGCGGCTTGTTCATAGGTGCGACTGTCGGCGATGGTGGTCTTGCCGATGTTGCTGACGGCGATGTTGTACAGAGCTTGACCGTGATCGGTCGGGTACTCGCCCGTGATACATGCCTGGCAGAGATCAGTGTGTGGTAGTTCGATAGCTCGCGCAATCGCGCTGACGGGCAAGTATCGAAGAGAATCACAGCCAAGAACTTTGGCCATGCGATCCTGAACCTCTTCGGTCAAGGGTCCACCAGCCAGGAACTTGGGGGCAAACAGTTCATCGATCGTCGACATATCGATGCCATAAAAACATGGCGAGATGATCGGTGGACAAGCCACGCGGACATGTATCTCTTTGGCACCGCCTTGTTCGCGGATGCGATCGAGCAGCACTTTCATCGTCGTGGATCGCACGATGGAGTCTTCTACCAAAAACACGCGTTTGCCTTCGAGAACTTCACGCAGTGGCGTGTACTTGCTAGCGGCTTTCATGCGTCGAGCGCGGCCACCTTCGATAAAAGTTCGCCCACTATAGCGATTGCGAATCAGACCTTCGCGGCTGGGAATGCCCAGCTCGAACGCCATCGCGTCGGCCGCCGCCTTGCTCGTGTCAGGCACCGGTACCACAATGGTATCTTTATCGCGAACCACGCGATTTTCGGCCATCTCCATTCGCGCCAGTTCTTCGCCCAGCCGTGTGCGCGACAGGTAAACGCTGCGCTCATCCAACGTGCTGGCCACATTGGCGAAATAGATCCACTCGAAAAAGCAATGAGCTCTGCGAGGACTCTGCGCGAACTGCGAGATCTGCATGCCTTCCGGGGTCACCAGGATGCAGTGCCCCGGTGCCAAGGAGTGAATATTGCTGGGTGAGAAACCAAGATTCAGCAGGGCCACACTTTCGCTGGCCGCGGCAAACAAAGGCCCTTCGATCGCGTAACACATCGGTTTGATGCCCATCGGATCGCGAGCCACCAGCATTTCACCGCGTGCATTAAGCAAGGCCAGACTGTAAGCGCCATCAAACAGTGCACTCACCTTGGCGAACACATCAGGCAGCGGACGATCAGCCGAGCCCACCGTGGACAGCTCGCGACCGAGCTCGTGCATGATGATTTCGGTATCAGTGTCACGAGCTAAATGGTGTTCACCTTCGCGCAGCAGTTTGGCGCGCAGCTGCGCGTAATTGGCTAACTGCCCATTGAAACAGAAGCTAAACCATTTGTGTTTATGAATGTGCTCGCGTTCGAAGGGCTGAGCGTAATTGCGATCATCCTTGCCACAGGTGGCGTAACGCACATGCCCGATGGCGGCGCGACCGGCGTAATCGCGCATAATCGATTCGCACTTGCCACGATGGGAGAGTCGAAAGACCTCGGCGACTGTACCGATATCCTTCAACGTCGAGAGCAACTGCGGGCGGTCCGCGTTGTAGGTGGTCATGCCTGCAGCCAACTGACCGCGATTCTGAATATCCTGCAACATGCGTGGTAGCAAGCGAGAAGTCTCTTCAGCCCCCTCTTCAGGAGCCAAAGGGCTCGTTTGCGAACCGGGAAGATGATAGATCGCCGCGACACCACATTCGTGGTAAAGTTCGCTCATCGTGGGCTATGGCTCCTAAAAGCAGCTCGAAGGCAAGCAATCGGACCGACATTGAAGCGAATCGGATAAGACACACGACACTCAATGAACTCGCTTCAGTCCCGGCCCTGCTAAGTCTACCCCATAGTGCTCGCAGAGGCCAGCGGTTTGCTCTGGCCCCTCGACTTCTACCCAGTTTGTTTGTCACCCTCCACCGGCTTGTGCGGTGCGCTAATTGAATACTCCCTTGCGCGCCCTGTGGCCTGAGCGAAACCTCAGCTCTCCTTTGACTATCCCTAGGCTGTCGCACAGATGTACTCTGGCAAAATTGAGCGATTGCACCGATACTAATGCCCTTTCACCTAGTGGACATCAGGGATTGGGCACGCGTAGATCATGAGCCAAACAGATCGCCAGCCATTTATTGCCAGCACGGATGTATGGGTCGTCAAGGTCGGTTCGCGAGTGCTAACCGGCCCCGATGGGCGACTGGATCGACTCCATTTAGGACGTTTATCCGCTCAGTTAGTGGCGCTGTGCGATGCGGGCAAGCAGGTGGTCTTGGTCAGCAGTGGTGCGGTAGCGTCGGGGATGGGCAAATTAGGTTTGCCATCGCGTCCCACCGACCTGGCGGAGTTACAGGCCGTGGCCGCAGTTGGCCAAGCGCACTTGATCCAAACCTACGAACATTTCTTTACGCAGTACGGCAAACATGCTGCCCAGATTTTGCTGACCGCCGACGACTTGGACAATCGCACGCGATATTTGAATGTGCGCAACACCCTGCTAACACTGCTCCGCTTTGGAGTTATTCCGGTTATCAATGAAAACGACACGGTCGCCGTCGATGAACTGATGACGACCTTTGGTGACAACGATCGACTGGCCGCCATGGTGGCGGGACTGTTGCCCCGCCCAATGTTGATCATTCTCAGCGATGTAGCGGGCCTCTATGACCGGGACCCCGCCGACTCAACAGCGCAAGTCCTACGAACAGTGCCCCAGGTGGATGACGGTACATTCGAACTGGTACGCGACAAACGCACCGGCTTAAGCAAAGGTGGCATGGGTAGTAAACTTCGCGCCGCGCAGTTCGTGACCGGCAGCGGATCGCCCGTGATTATCGCCTGCGGCCGCGATGAAAACGTCTTGACCCGTCTTGTCACCGGCGAACCACTAGGCAGCCTGTTCCTGCCTCAATCGCGCTCGCTGGCACCCCGCAAACGCTGGATCGGTTTCTCGGCCCAATGCAATGGCGAAGTGCATGTCGATGAGGGTGCGGTCAAGGCGATTATCACCGAAGGCCGCAGTCTCCTGGCCATCGGTATTCGCGACGTCAGCGGCAAATTTGAAAAAGGTGATATCATCTCCGTCTTGGCGCCCGATGGTCGCGAGATCGCCCGCGGACTGATCAACTATAGCGCCGCCGAAGTGCGTCAAATCCGCGGTTGTCGGTCACCACGCATCGCCGAGATTCTTGGCCAATGTCCCTACGAAGAAGTCGTCCATCGAGACAACATGGCCATCACTGCCAGTTCAGGTAGCTCAAGCCCCGCAGTTGGCTCTGGTAACACAGCTGGCACGTAGTTGCCCACGTCAGCACACCTTTAGCCGCGTGGGGATTGGATGGACGAGTCGCGGAGCGATTCGTCCACTTATGCGAGTCGCTCCGCGACTCATTCAGTACGGGACCAGCCAATTGCTGTACCACTTGCGAAACAGCTTCCATTGCTCTTCGATGAATGCTTTTTGACTGGAACTAAGCGCGTCGTTGGGATTCATTTGATGGGCATACTCGGCATTGCCTTCCAGCACCATCAAGTGTTTATAGTACAGCACTAGGTCGGGGCCTTCATCGTACGTCGACAACACCTTGAGCGCGGCATTGAGTTGCTCAGCCCTAAGGCGTGCCTCTGAGTCGCCAGCTGCGGCTTGCTGGCAAAGCTTGACCAATTCCAAGACTTCGCTTGGCAACGCATTGCCCACGCCCGTAATCGCCCCCACCGCACCGCAATGGACGAAGCCGTGGAACACTTGCGTGTCGACACCAACCATCAAAGCCAGATTGGGATCACCGCTGGTAATATGTTCGGCAGCATAAGTGAGCGAGGCGCTGCCACCAAACTCTTTGAAGCCCACTAGATTGGGATGTAGTTGTCTCAGCTTGAAAAACAAATCAGCCTTGGTCTCAAAGCCATAATAGGGACTGTTGTAGATCACTGCTGGTAGACGACTGGCGGCCGAGAGTATTTGCGAGAAGTGAGCAAATTGAGCTATCGGCGAACTGCCACGCGATAACACACGAGGAATCAGCATCAGCCCCGCAGCCCCAACCTCTTGCGCGTGGCGGGCATGAGCCGTAGCCAAAGCAGGATTTTGTGCCCCAGTGCCAACGACGACCGGCACACCGGCTTTGACCAACCGAGCCACGCCTTCCATACGCTGGGCATCGGTCAGCAGCGGCCAATCGCCCATGGAACCACAATAAACAACCGCTCGCATTCCAAGCTTGACCAGCTCTTGCGCCTTGGCGACCAACGCGTCATAGTTGATCGTTCCGTGCGCATCGCAAGGTGTCATCAACGCCGGCATGCAACCATGAAAAATGTTCGACAGCTGGGACACTTGTCTTCTCCACCAGGCATTAGGCTATTAGGCTTGAGCAATTGGACTTGAGCAATTGGACTATTGGGCAAACTCGCTGGCGATATGATAATGGACGCTCTTCGGCGTAGCGAGTCACTGCTGGACTTGAACTGCACGAAAATCGATGATTGCCTATAGCCGATTGGACAAATCTATCGCATGCTCCACATCGTTCCCCATACTGACGGCTGTCTATTATCTGTGAGGGCCAGTCCGGGCGCCAAGCGTAATTGCTTGAGCGGAATCCATGACGGTGCCCTGAAAGTATCCGTCACAGCCCCGCCCGATAAAGGCCGCGCCAATGAGGCCATCGTTGAAGTGCTGGCCGACGCTCTCAAAATTGCCAAATCAAATATCCAGATCGTCAGTGGTCAGACATCGCGCCAGAAAAAGTTTCTCATTGTGGGCGTGCCTGACTCGCAACTCAAGGAGCAAATCGAGGACTGCTTAGGCAAGTGAGTACAGCCAAGAGGGTGTGCCCGATTCAGGGGATGATGCCTTCCCACAGTAGAGAGCCAAGCCGGACCATGGTCGCGCCGGCGGCGATGCCCTGTGCAAAATCACCACTCATTCCTAGGGATAGTTCGTTCAATTGACAAGCTTGACCGAATTGAGTCTGCAGTTGGTCGCGCAACTCGCGCACGGCATGAAACTCACGCAAAGCTTGCTCGGGCGCGGCGCCTTCGGTCGACATGGCCATCAGACCGCGAATCTCCAGACCTGGCAACAACAGCAGTCGCTCCAGCAGGCCGGGTACTTCACTGGCCGGCAAACCAGTCTTGCTTTGATCTTCAGTCGCATTGATTTCAATCAGCACTTTCAATGGCTTACCCAACTTTACTGCTTCGCTGCTCACCGTTTCGGCCAAGCGCAGACTATCGAGCGAGTGCAACCACTGGATCAGCGGAATCGTTCGCGCGGCTTTATTGCGTTGCAAGTGACCAATCATGTGCCACTGAATGGGCTGAGTTGAACTAGACGTCGAGTTAGAAGTGCTGGCCGCGGTAGCTAACTCGTTTAAAGCCTGGTGTTTTTGCCAGATCGATTGCGGCCGGCTTTCCCCCAGTTCATGGCAACCGGCTTGAACCAATTGCCAGGTCAATTGAGCATCAACGTACTTGCTGACAGCCACGATGCGCACCGAGTTGGCCGGTCTTCCGGCCGCCACGAGTGCTTCGTTCACTTGGTATCGCGCACGCTCGATATTCCTCTGCAAGAGTGCGTGCACTTGATCAGCGGCCGGGTTCATGTGGCTTCGACTTCCACCAGCGTATCAACATCGCCGGTATCACCATCAAAGCGACCGGCAAAGAAATCGTAGATCGTGTGCATACCCAGCGCGGTGCGTCGGGTGGCTTCGGCCAGTGTGCGATAGATCAACCATTGCTCGCGACCAATTTGCACTCGATACGCCACTGCCGTGCTGGCCGGTACGATCGTCAGATCCTCCGCCACAGTCAACTGGCGCCAAGTCATCGGTTTGTCGGCATGCGATGGTTTAAGGCTCAGCAGCCAAGGTGAATACAAACGCGAGGCGCTGGTGGTGGCGCGCAGGGTAACTGTTTGATTCTCATAGGTCAGCTTGCTATTGCAGAGTTGCTTGCGCCATTCGGGTTGTGCCAAGGGCAGCACCAGGCAGCGCTGACCACTGGGTGTGATCAACCAAGACTCACGCGTAGCCACAGCTTCTTCGGCTCGTACACCTGGTCCCAAAGTCAGACTGGACTGCATCGACCACTTGCCTTCTCGATCACCGATGAGCGCATCGGCCAACATGACCAACTGCTCCTCACGGAAGAGCATCATCTGGCGTTGGATGCAGCAGTTATCACCGAACTTGGCTTCGACTTCCAAATAATCGACTTCATCATCGCTGAACCAGCAAACTTCTTCCCAGTCATCTAACTGCAACTGTGCCTGCCCATCCAGTTCGACTTGCAATGGCCAACGACCACTCAGCAGCGTCGCACCCTTGGGACCAATGATCTCCATGGCCAAGGGCGAATCCGAATAGTCGATAGCCATTCGACCACCGCGTTTGAACCAGTCAGTCTGCATCGATACGGCGCGCGCGGTATCGCAGTAGTGGGTCAATGGCGGCAATTGGCTGGGTACAACGAGGGCTTTCGCTTCCTTGCGTTTCAACTCGCGCGTGGTTAGGTCTGACAACGTCATGACGGCCGTGAGCGATTTGGATTTGCGAGCAATTTTGGCGAGCGCTTCCCAGTGAGCTTCCACCACGGGTATCAGTCCAGGGACGCCCAAGAGGTTGCTACCTCCGGCGCGCGTCCAACGCGCCGCATGTTGTAACAACGTTTCCAGCGCGGCACGTTGCGGCGCGTAGAACTTGCGCAGTCCCAGCGCATCGGCCATGATTCGGCAACGCAGCACACTGCCCAAGGAGGCTCGCAAATAAGATGCCCCATAGGCGAGCCAGCGGGCTGGCTGATCTTCGGCTTGCTCAAGCAGAAGAGCCAGGTTATCCATGGCCTCAAAGGCCTCGACAAACAGACTGCGTTTTCCGGCCCCGGTGACAGTCCCTAGCAACAACGGTAGTTCACTTTTGAGAACCAACTCGCACAAGACCGAATCGTCCGGATCGCACTTGGCCTTGGCCACGCGATCAGCCGCGTCTTGCAACCAGGGTCCAAGAAACGTGTTGCCCGAGCGGCGTGCATGTTCAGGCAATTGCCAGGCAAACGCGGCCAGTCCCAAGGCGGAATCAGCCTCTCGGTCGGCCTCATCCAACCATTTCGTGGC
>JADLDX010000996.1 GCA_020846515.1 Pirellulaceae bacterium | reverse complement strand
CCGGCACCGACAGCGAAAGCCACTGGGATTCCGTCGTCAAAATCGAAAGTGATTATCGTCGCCAGTTTGACGATGACCCCAGGTTGCCATGGTTGGCCTGGCAGTTGGCGCGCGCCGATCTGTTGCAAGCCCAGCAGGGGTTGGCAAAATGGTTGGCCACTCCAGCGGCCGACAATCACCGCGAAGCGGCTTTGCAAGCCGTTCGACGCGTACTGAATCAATTGGATGCCCTCGAGAAGGACATCAAGGATCGCTTGCCCTTATCGCTTGCCAAAACGACCGGTCCAGCGACGGGTTCGGCGGCTGGTCCAGCCAGGCAAGCCCCCAGCCGCGAATTGCAGGAGCTGAGTATCGATTGCACGTTGCTGCGCTGCGAGTCGCTGCTGGTTCGTGCGCGGTGTTACCCGGCAGGCTCGCCGGACCGCCTGGCCGCCTCAGCCAATGTGGAACGCACGGCGAGCGATATGCTCGCCCGCTCGGCGCAAGATTGGAGTTCGCGCGACGAATTGATTGTGGCACAAGCCACAGCGGGACTTGAAGTTGGCAAACGGCTTGAATCGCTCGGTAAACTGACTGCAATTCTGCGTGCCCAACCGGCTGAACCGGTACCGGATTCGTCGACCAGCAGCACCACGGCTGCGTCCGCGCCGACGCCGCTGGCCAGGTTGCGAGCCGGTAGTGTCTTGGTGGAAACACTCTGTGACGAGAACAATTCCAGCGCGGCCGAACAGATCTTGCAGGAGCTCTCCCAGAATTTTTCAGGGCCCGAAATCGAACTCAGTCGTATGCGCGTAGCGCTAGCCCGCATGAATCAGCTGTCGGCCGCCGAACGCCCCGCGGCCCTCAAGTCGATCGTGGCTCAGGCTCAATCGATCGGCCAACGTTATGGCAGCTACTGGCGCAATCGCAGCGAAGCCTTATTGGTCGCCCAAGCCCTCAGCGATTCCGCCACCATGCCATCGCTGACTTCACCTACAACATCACCAGGCAAGACAGGCAGTAATGTGCCTGGCCCGACGACTGATGGAACGGGTGCTGCGCCGCTAGCGGAACTGCTGACCATCGAAATCAAACAATTGCTCGCCGGCGGACAAACCTCTGCGGCCATTGTCAAATTGCGGGCAGCATCCACCGCCGCCAACGCTGTCCAGCAACCCGAACCAGCGATTCTGTATGCAGTCGAAGCGGCTAAACTGCTGCAGCAGGAGAAGCAATGGCAGATGGCCGCCGACCTGCTGGTGCCACTGGCCAGCCAACATCCCACCGCCAATTCGGCTCCCGCCGCCCATGTCCTGGCCATCTGGTGCCTGGCCCAAGCCTTGCAAACGCCGCGAACGACTAGTACTGCCACAAACACTGGCACAAGTACAAGCGTTGAACCGGAGGAGGAGCGCTCGAAGCTGGCAGAGCGGTATGAAAAATTGTTGATATATCAACTATCGCACTGGCCCGATGCGGCCGAGACTGGCAAGGCCGAGGAGTATCTCTCGAATTGGCTGGCACAAGACAAACGCTACGACGAACTGGCCACGATGTGGGCTCAACGAGCAGAGTCGCAATCGTCGGCCGAAAAGCAGTTGGACGCCTTGCGCAATTGGCTGGATACGTTGCTAGCCCGCTTGCCCAAAGCGCAGTTATCCGCGCAAATCGAGCGCATCGCCAAATCGATCGCGGCTGGAAAGTTCGCCAAGTGCCAGCGTTCGGCGATCATCATGGCCATCGCCGCGAACATGCTCACGACGCCGCTGACGCAAACGGAGGCCGAGTCGTTAAACGGACTAACGTTGCCCGGTTATGTTCTCGAACAATCACGCTTTGACCAGGCATTGCTCTCAGCCGTATTTGCCCTGGCGGCCACGCGTCGAGGAGACCTGACGAGCGCTATCAACGCCGTTGGTTTGCTGAACCATGACGAACTCTCGTCGATCCTGCGATTGGCCTGGTGCAAGTCGATGGTCGAAAGCTTCGATGAATTGCCAGCCAGTCAGATCGGCAAATGGGTGCCTGTCGTGGAACAGGTACGTTTACCCAGCGATGCACAGTTGCGCTTGCCCACCGCGCTCAAGATGACCGGTTTGAGATTGGAACAACTCCGCACGCGCGACGCGCTGGCCCAAGCGGCGGTGCTGGACAAGATCAAACAATTGGCTGGCCAGCATGCCAGTGATCCGCTTCTGCAACTGGCCAGCGCGGCGGCCATAGCGCAGACTCAGCCGATAGGGCAGGGGGCCGACCAACCACTGACGGATGCCATTCGCATTGTCAAACGCGTGGCTTCGGGTACCAAGAAAGACAGCGAAGCCTACTTGCGAGCACGTTGGTTAGAGATCCAATGGCGTATCGGTCAGGGCGATTCAAGCACCGCAGCGCAGGTGGCCCGCTTGACCTTGAGCAGCCATGACATTCAACCCGCCTGGTGGAAAGCCAGGTTCGAATCCGTTGCTAAACAATAACTCACCACTTCCCACGCATCACCTAGGATCAATATTTTGGAATCGCTCACTCGATTATCGCACCTCAAATCCGAAGCCGCCTATGCGCGAGCTTGTCAACTCATGCCAGGTGGCGTCAACAGTCCTGCCCGAGCGTTTCATGCCGTGGGTGGTAAACCGCTGTTCATTCAACAAGCGGCTGGCCCCTTTCTCTTTGACATCGATGGCCATCGATATCTGGACTATATCGGCTCTTGGGGCCCAATGATTCTGGGGCACGCACATCCGCAAGTCATCGAAGCGATCGTGCATGCGGCCGAACGCGGTACCAGTTACGGAGCACCGACGGAAGCGGAGAGCGAGCTATCGGAATTGGTCATCGCGGCTGTGCCGAGCATCGACAAAGTGCGACTGGTCAGTAGCGGAACTGAGGCGACTATGAGCGCCATACGATTGGCGCGTGGTGCCACGGGCCGCGACAAGATCATCAAGTTCGCCGGCAACTATCATGGTCACGTGGACAGTCTTCTGGTCGCAGCGGGCAGTTCAGCCGCCAACTTGGGCGTGCCCGATTCTCCGGGCGTCACCGCCGGTACGTCCCGCGATACGTTGGTCCTAGAATACAACGATATCGATGCCCTGAGCGAAATGTTCGCCGACTGCGGCCACGAGATTGCGGCCATCATCCTGGAGCCGATTGTGGGCAATATGGGCTGCGTACCACCGCGGCCTGGGTTCCTGGAAACGGCTCGCGAGTTGTGCAATCGCTACAGCACGGTGCTGATCTTCGACGAAGTCATGACTGGTTTTCGAGTTGCTTATGGCGGTGCGCAATCGCTGTACGGAGTCACTCCTGACCTGACAACGCTGGGCAAGATCGTAGGCGGCGGTATGCCGCTGGGTGCCTATGGCGGTCGCATAGATTTGATGGATCAAATACTACCCTCTGGCAAGGTATTTCAAGCCGGAACGCTCAGCGGTAACCCACTCGCCACCGCAGCCGGTTCGGCCACGCTGAAGTTGCTACGCGATGCACCACCTTATGCCCAGCTCGAGCGACTGGGGGCCAAGCTGGGCGCTGGGTTGAGCCACGCGGCTGCCGCCGCTGGCGTGCCTCATCGCATGCAACGCGTGGGCAGTATGATGACGCTGTTCTTTGCGGACGCCGATATCTTTGGTTGGCGCGAAGCACAGCACTGCGACCGCGTTAAATTCGCGCGCTACTTCTGGGGTTTGATTGACGAAGGAGTTTACATGCCGTGTAGTCAATTCGAAGCTCTGTTCTTCTCCCAAACGCACAGCGAAGAACATATCGATCACACCATCGACGCCGCCCATAAGGTCTTGGCCCAGCTGTAGCCCCGTGTAGCCCGCTTTATGTAGCCCCGGCACTCCGTGACGGGGCACGCACACCACCCAAGCCTCACCGCACCGGTTGTGCATCTGCGTGCAGAAGAATATTTGACGAGTCGCGGAGCGATTCGTCCACTTTCACCGATGGCACTGATGAAGAACAAT
>JADLDX010000995.1 GCA_020846515.1 Pirellulaceae bacterium | reverse complement strand
ACTCAGTTGCGTTGAGAAGCAACTGACCAATGCCAAGCAGGAATGGCGCGAGCATGCCACGGTGAACCGCGTTCTCGAACGGTTGCGGCATCACTATGAGAAGAATCGGCAACCGGAAACACTCTCCGAAGCCAGCCGTTATATGGCCCAGCTTACCGGCGGGGAATACAAACGGGTTTGGACCCCGATTGCCGACGACATTCTGCTCGTCGAGAATTCCGCTGGACAGTCGCTCACCGTCGATCTGTTGAGCCGCGGCACTCGTGAGCAGTTGTTCCTCAGCATTCGGCTCGCGGTGGTTTCAACCTTTGCCAAGCGCGGTGTGCGTCTACCGATGGTGCTCGACGACGTGCTCGTGAACTTCGACGCGGTGCGAACTCAGCGAGCTGCCGAAGTGCTGGTCGATTTCGCCAACGCCGGGCATCAGGTGATGCTGTTTACTTGCCACGAGCACATGTGGCAAATGTTCAAGACGCTGCAAGCCGATTGCCGACGTCTGCCGAATCGGTTTGGCGAGAGCGAGGAGCTCGTTCCCGATGAACCGGTTATTATTGAAGAGTTGGCACCCATGATCGAAGAATCGGTCGCGGTGGCAGAGCCGAAGCCGAAGAAGCGCAAACCTCGTCGGGTGATCGTGCAGGAAGTCGTCGCTCCCGAGCCGGTCGATTTCTATGATTATCCCTTTGTTGAGCGGATCGAACACGAAACGATCCGCACGCCGGTGGCTGTGGAAGCCAGTGCAATGGCGGTGACTGAGTACACGGTTCCAGCGTCAGAAACGACTTACGAGTGGCTGATCGACGAAGAGCCCGAGCCCTACTTGGAACGGCACTTCCACGATCATTTGGAGACGCGGTGAGAGTGGTTTGCCATTTTCATGATGGTATAATCAGGCAAGTGCAAACTTGAGACATTATATGGCCGACCGAGATACCGAAAAAAGACTCAAGCAACTTGAAACTGAGGTAGAGACCCTGCGTCAGAAGGTTGATTCCCTTTCCTCGGACAAACCGTGGTGGGAGCGCATTGCAGGCACTTTTTCCGAAAGCACCGCGTATGAAAAAGCCATGAAGTTAGGCCGCGAGTATCGCAAGTCGCAAAAAGCCGGCGGATAGCACTGTGATTGTAGTTCGCGATACCGATCATATGAGCCTACTGGAATGGGGAGGCGAAGTTTCTTTTCGGCTGCGAGAACGACTGACAGAGTGCGATCCGGCCGAAGTCTTCACAACTATTATCAGCTATGAAGAACAAATGCGTGGGTGGATGGCCTATATCGCTCGTGCTCGTACGATTAGCCAGCAGGTGGAGGGATATCGACGGTTGCGAAATCAACTCGAGAATTATCGTCAGATACCTGAACTCGATTTCGATTCGAAAGCGGGTGAGGTTCTTCTTGATTTAAAGAAGTCACGCCGTCGGATTGGTATTATGGATCTGAAGATTGCAGCAAGTTGTCTTTCTACCGAAGCGACTTTGTTAAGTCGCAATCTTAAAGATTTTGGTGACATACCTGGACTCGACGTCAAAGATTGGACTTCTTAGCAAAGTACGTTGTCCTTGGTTCATTGACATCGCGTTTATAAGTAACTTTAGCCAAACGGTTGGTCTTCTAACTTGTCCACCTTCGCCAGTTCCACGCGATTAAACTCCTGCCGTAGGTAGAGCACCGACACGAAGATCACCATCAGGCACATGGCAGGGAAGACGAGGAACGCGCCCCAGCCTCCTGGCACTGCCTGGGATTGATCGGCCACATTCGTCCCGTTGAACAGCACTTGAAGAGAATACGCGCAGAGATTGATCGTCGCGTGAATCAGGATGCAGGGGCCGATGCTATGGGTTCGGTAGTAGACCCAACCCGCGAAACAGCCCATGCAAAAGGCGGTGACAAACTGCCAGGGATTCAGATGGGCCAGCCCGAAGATGATGCTCGATACGAGGATGGCCGTCAGCGGCCGGTACCGCTTTAGCAATCCATCGAGCATGATGCCGCGGAAGAGCAGTTCTTCGAGAATAGGGGCGGCGATGACGAGAGTGATGAACATAGCCGGACTTCGTTGACCTATCATCTCTGCAAAGCCTTCGCCAACCTCGCTCGGCATGGGAATCAAGCTAATCAGCGGGCCAATCACGCCGAAGAGCAGGGCGACGGAGGCAATGACCAGCGGCGGCACGGTCTTGAGCGAATCGAAGCGAAAACTGTAGGTCGACTTGCCCAACTTGCGTTTACGAATGGAATCGACAATGACGAATGCCAAGCTTCCGGCTGCCGAGTAAAAGAGCAGCATGCCAAAGTCGGCATCGATCTGTCCCATGACGAGCATTATCGGAACGGCGGCAACCGTGCACAGGAGAAAAATTAGCAAGATGCCGAAGCTTTGCCAGATCGACGGATACGTGGGATCGGGCGGCGTCAGCGGGGCCACGTCGCGATCGTCAGGTGATTCTTCAGCAATTGTATCGATCTGTGGTTCGCCTGCGGTATCCATGAAATCCACGCCGTGAGGATCAAGACGGAAAGCAACCTGATTCTAGTCTCGGGGGCGGTCGCGGCGACAGCCTCAGCGGGTAAAATGCTCAGATGCCCTCGACATTCGCCCAGATTGAAACACTCAAGCAGCAGCTCGCGGAAGTATCGGCTCATCTGGCCGAGGTGAAGAGCCGCTCGTGGGACACTGAAAAGGAAGTGATCGGTGCGAAACTGCGCGCCGGCTACTATCGTTTGGCGCTGATGTTGCGCAGGCCTGAAAAAGAGTATGCCATGTGGTCGACTGGTGTGCTGACCGTGGGCCCGGCCGCGGCGATGCTAATCGCCTTCCTGGGATCGATGATCATTGGGTTACCGGGCGGGTTGATCTTTTGGGTTGTAGTGCTGGGGGCCGCGATTACTTTCGCCTTTCTCAGCGTGATGCTTGGCTATCCCGGGACGGAGGTGCTGCCCAAATTGATTGCCGATGAACGGTTTGTCAGTCAGACGGCTCAGTCCAATGCGTCGCAGCTCGCCCTGGAAGTATCGACTCTTCGGAAGCAGCAGGTTGCCGTTAAAGCGGCGATCAAGGAGTTGATTGACGAGGATCATCGCACACGCACACGACTGCTGAAACGTGACTGGAAGCCGATGCGTGGCGACGAATGGAAACTCTACATCGGCGAAGTCTGTGCAGCCCTGGGTGCCGACGTCGAGCAGCCAGGATCATCCGAAGCAAGGGTCGACTACGTCGTCAGTTACGGCAACATGCGCATTGCGGTGGTCGCACGTGGAAATGTCGTCGCCGTCACCAATAAGGACGTGCAGGCGGCGGTGACCGCTAAAAAGCTCCTTGATTGCGACCGTGCCACGGTGATCACGAACAGTCGGCTAGCAAACTCGGCCGTAGAAGAAGCGCAGGGCACAGGGTGCATTCTGATCGATGTAAAGCAATTTCCCGCGTTCGTGATGGGGAGCAACTTGGAACTGTTTCGATAGCCAATTGCCCTGGATCGTGTTGCGATCCGGCTAAGTTGTCAACTTCGTGACCTAGTTTCCCGACAGGTGGTCGAATCGCTGGGTTGGCATTTCAATCAAATTGGGCAGCGCTCTGCGGGCCAGTTGCGAATCCTTGATCTCGCCCAGTCGCATGGCGGCATACTCACCAAGCGTTTCACATTCGTGATCGCTTTGAGCTTCAAACCTGTACGGGACCTCGGAGTAGTGGTCCAGCACATGCTGAAAGATCTCAGCGCTTTCCCGGCGAAGCTGGTTCGGTTCCACATTTGCGAAGTATTCGCGAAGCTTGGTCGAGGCCCGATCATCCCGATTACTGGAGTCGGGCTTGAATTCCGCTTTCTTGGCTAGTAACTCAGCGAGCGCCAAGAACGAGTAGGCATGCACTTCCACGGGTTGTCGATAGTCGTCGGGGAGCGAACGCAAGAACTTTTCGCGGACTGGCGAAGGAGACTTGGCTGCTTCGAGACAGAGTGCCGGCAGACGCGTGGTGTCGGATTGATTGCTCGCTACGATTTGCCACGCCGCGTTCTCGGCCTCGTACAGGTCGCCATCACGATCGTGCGCTCGACAGTGGACGATGATCCACTCGCAGCATCGCAGGGCGGCTTCATCGTCGGGGT
>JADLDX010000994.1 GCA_020846515.1 Pirellulaceae bacterium | reverse complement strand
GCCGCCTTTTCCGGTCGCACGCCTGAGTTCTTCCAGCGACTGATGTGCGAGAGTAGATCACCGGGCCGTAACATGCCTTCGTGAACTCGCAGTTGTCGCAACACGTCCCGCGCCACCGATTCCTGATCACCTCGATCGTAAATCGCGAAACGATCGGGGTACCCCATAATCCGGGCATGTCGGCGCAAGATCTGGAGGCAATTGGAGTGGAACGTTCCGATGACCGGCGCAGGCGGAGCGGGCGCACCCTTGGGAACCTTTTTGGGCTTACCGATTTTGTGCGCCACGCGCTCCTTCATCTCCTGGGCCGCCTTGTTGGTGAAGGTCACCGCCAGGATGCGATCAGGTGATATTCGATGACGGATCAAGTTCGCGATACGAAAAGTCACCACGCGCGTCTTACCCGTACCGGCACCGGCCAACACCAGCAGCGGTCCTGCGAGCGTCTCGACCGCGGCAGCCTGTTCCTCGTTAAGATTGTCTGACATGCGTGTTCCCAGAGAGTGGAGTCCGGCCGCTATGGGCGACGAGGTGAGCGGCGGCGGGCCGGCGGCGAGCCAACCGGAACTACAGCCCAGCGATAATATGCCAGCGGCCCGTCAAACGTAAGGCATCGGGTCAAGAACTCCAGTTGGGTGGTAAAATGAACACTTCCAGGCCACTGTCCATCGACTTTTGCTCAAACTGGTGTTGCGTAAATTGCCCGCTTGCCTAAAATCCGGAGTTCCCGGAGGCCCGTCGGAGACACTTGGGCACCGTTTTCACTGACAAAACAAAAACCGAAAACTGCTTAAGTTGAAGGCTAAAGTGCCATGAAAGTTGTATCGTCGATCGGCGCTCTGAAGTTTCGCCACCCTGATTGCCAAGTCGTCCGTCGCCGCGGTCGTATTTACGTGATTTGCAAAAGCAATCCGCGCTACAAGGTCCGCCAAGGCGGTGCCAAGAGCCGTAAGACCCAGCGCTAATGGTTCTTTCTCTGTAGCCACCGTCGCCAGACGGTGGTCTTGTAGCCACCCGTCGCCAGACGGTGGACTCGTAGCCACCCGTCGCCAGACGGTGGCCTTGACTTGTAGGGTGGACTTTTGTCCGTAGCCACCGTCGCCAGACGGTGGACTCCGCTTGCCGTCACCTGCGTGATGGACTCTACCCGCGACTGCAATGCCGCAGTCTCTCTCGAAACTTTCCTTCCTGATCGCGGCTGCCTAAGATTTCAGCAACTGGCACCCAAGCGAAGGCCTCTTTCTCCAGGCTTAACGGTTTCTTCAGGCATGGCGGCGGCGCGGGTGCGTTCTGCGAGCTAGGTTGGTGATAACCATACTAGTTCCTCCCCCGTTCGAATCGGAATCTTTGGCATGTGCGGTATCGTCGGTTACATCGGCAGTAAGCAAGCCAGTCCATTTTTAGTTGGTGGTTTGCGACGCTTGGAATATCGCGGCTACGATAGCGCCGGGATTGCCACAATTAATTCACCCGAGGGCATCCGCATTACGCGCGTGGCCGGTCGCGTCGATCAACTCGACCAGGCAGTCTCGCGTCGGCCGCAAGTGGCCACCACTGGCATTGGCCACACACGCTGGGCCACACACGGCCCGGCTACCGAAGAAAACGCCCACCCGCATGTCGGCGGCCATGGCGTGCTGGCATTAACCCACAATGGCGTGATTGAAAACTACGAAACGCTCAAACAAGGCCTGTTGGCCTTGGGTTACACGTTTCATTCGGCCACTGATAGCGAAGTCATTGCGCACTTGATGGCCGAGTGCCTGAAGAATATCTCGGCTGCGCCCAATGCTACGACCGACTCGGTCGATCGCTATGTCGAAGCCGTACAACAAACGCTCGTACAATTGCGCGGCACCTATGGCCTGGCCATCGTCTTCCGCGATCGCCCGGACATGATCATTGCCGCGCGACTGGGCAGTCCACTGGTCATCGGTGTCGGACGTGGCGAGCACTTCTTGGCCAGCGATACTTCGCCACTGGTGGGCTTTACGGAACGCATTGTTTACCTGGCCGATCATCAATTGGCTGTGCTGCGCGCAGATTCGATTCAGGTTATCCATCGCGATGAAGGCAAGGTCCGCCCCAACGTCCAACAACTCTCGTCGCAGACCCAAGAAGTCGACCTGGGCGGCTTTCCGCATTACATGCTCAAAGAGATCTACGAGCAACCGGAATCGATTCGCAATGCTCTGCGTGGTCGCTTGGACAAGGACAACGGCACGGCCAAGTTCGGCGGCTTGAACCTGACGCCACAGCAACTGCGCAGTGTGCGACGCCTGCTGCTGACCGGCTGCGGTACAAGTTGGCATTCGGCCATGGTCGGCGAATACATCATTGAAGAACTGGCGCGTTTGCCGGTGGAAGTGGAGTATGCCAGCGAATTGCGCTATCGCAATCCACCGCTTGAACACGACACTTTGATTTTCGGTATCACGCAAAGCGGTGAAACCGCCGACACGCTGGCAGCCCTGCGCGAGATGAAGCGCAAAGGCCACCACACGCTGGCCATCTGCAACGTGATTGGCAGCAGCATTGCGCAGGAAGCCGATGGCGGTATCTACTTGCATGCGGGCCCGGAGATCGGCGTCGCCTCTACCAAGGCCTTCACATCGCAGCTGACCGTCCTGAGCCTGTTGGCTTTGCATTTTGGTCGCCTGCGCGGCTTGAGCTTCGAAGCCGGGCAACGGATCATTGCCCGATTGGAAGAACTGCCGGAACTAATCGAACGAACATTGGAATGCCACGATAAGGTCCGCACGGTCGCCGCGCGTTTCGCCGATGCCACCAACTTCCTGTACCTGGGCCGAAACACGAACTTCCCATCCGCGCTGGAAGGGGCCCTGAAGCTGAAAGAGATCAGCTACATCCATGCCGAAGGTTACCCGGCGGCGGAAATGAAGCATGGTCCTATCGCCTTGGTCGACGAGCACACGCCTTCCGTGTTCATTATTCCGCGCGGAGTTGTGTACGACAAAGTGCTTAGTAACTTGCAAGAAGTCAAAGCGCGTGGTGGACCGGTGATTGCGATCGTCGACCATCACGACCCGCAAGTCGCCAGACTGGCCGATGAAGTGATTTCGGTACCGGCTACCGAAGAGTTCCTGCAGCCGATCGTCACAGCGATCCCGATGCAGTTACTGGCCTACGAGATCGCGACGCTGCGCGGATGCGATGTCGACAAACCACGCAACCTGGCCAAGAGCGTCACCGTCGAGTAGAGCTCAGCCGAGTAACACTCTGTCGAATAACACTATCCCTCAACCTACAGGGTCTTTTGTCATGACCACCAATCTCGGCTTAAGTTATCAAGCTCGCAAAGCTTTAAACGTGCATGTTGGCGAAACCGCAGGCACGGAGATCGCGAACCTGTTGCAGCGCATGGCCGCCCAGATCGAAGAGCTCAAGCGCACCAAAGTCAACGTCACGCCAGTCGTCCCCATCAGCAAGCAGACCGAAGAGATGCTCAGTTCGCTCGAACTCGAGCGTTTCTAAAAAAGGGGTCAGGTCTATTTATTTGGCTGCCATCGCGCTTTGCAGCGTGCCGGGAGGTCGACGCTCCTGCGGAGACAAGCGTTCCAATCACCCGATCTGCCAACGCTGTGAAGCATGTTTGCTCGCGAAATCCGGCATTTGTAGCGGTTGGGCGCAAGCCCTCCGGTTCCTATAACTACCGGGATATACCGGACGGCTTGCGCCGTTCCGCTTCTAAAATGCTTCACAGCGTTACCGATCTGCCATACCGCTCGGGTCGTTCTCTTGCGTGGCCCGCATGTGCCATGAACATGGTCAACCGACACGGCCAATAAGGCGAGATTTGCGGCATCCGGGAGGTCGACGCTCCTGCGGAGACAAGCGTGCCTACCGCCCGATTATCCATGCCGCTCGGGTCGTTCTCTTGCGCGGACCACATGTGCCATGCGCATAACCAATCGACATGGCCAATCGATCTCGCTTTGCGGCGCGCCTCCACAGGAGCGTCGGCCTCCCGAATAACATCCATACCAAATGTGTTCGCGTATCGCGGTTATAATTGTGGAGTTGAGGTGTTAGGGCAGTTGTCCCGAACGTTGTCCTGTAAAGCTGTCATTTGCGAGCCTCATGTATCTTTTGGGTAGCAACCTGACGAGATCGATTGAACTTTCGTGGAGGCAAATAAACGAATCCACCCATGGCACTTACGCCAACGGCGTTAGATTCCTTAGCCCAGGGTTCGCGGCGTAGCCGCGTACCCTGGGTACCGGCGGCCCGCCCTACCGATTCGTCCCCGACACGTCGCGGCCCACACCGAACGTAAATACCCCAACGGGGTTGGACCATCGGTCGGTGGGCATGGTCGATTGCGTATGACGCATGATTGGTACGCGGACAGCGCGACATTGTAAAACCCCGGTGGGGTGTTCAACGCCGGTGTCATCACGAACCCGGGGTACGCGGCGTTGCCGCGAACCCCGGGCTATGGAATCTAACGCCGTTGGCGTAAAAACCATTCGATGCGAGCGCACCCGGTTGGATGGATGCCGGGCGTTTATTCGATTGATCGATGCGCGAATGAAATGACAGCTTTACAGGACTAATTGTTTCCAACTGCTGTCTTCTTTGCGGCGTGTGTCGAAAAAGGGGTCAGGTCTATTTATTGCGACCAAAGCCACGTCCGGCACAATCCAACGTGACCTCGAAGGACGCATGCTACGCCGGAACAGTTGAGGACAACTGTTCTACAATCGCGGACCGCATGTGCCATGAACATCACCAACCGACATGGCCAATCAGTCGCGCTTTGCGGCTTGCCTCCGCCGGAGCGTCGGCCTCCCGTTCGACACGAAGCACCAAACAAAAATACGACCAGTTGGAACCCAACCGGTCGCATTTGAATTTTAAGACTGAAAGCCGACAGCAACTAGCGCTTGCTGAACTGAGTACCGCGGCGGGCACCGTGCAGACCGTACTTCTTGCGTTCCTTCATGCGGGAATCGCGGGTCAGGTAGCCGTCATCACGCAGCGGCTGGAACAACTCTTGATTCAAGCTGCACAGGGCGCGAGCAATCGCCATGCGAACGGCACCGGCTTGACCCGATACGCCACCGCCTTGAACTCGGGCAACCACGTCAACAGCACCTTGCTGGCCAACATGCTCGAGCGTCTCGACCACGGCCTTTTGATGCTGGATGCAGCTAAAGAACTCGCTCAGATCGCGGCCATTGACGGTGATCTTGCCACTGCCTGGACGTAGTCGCACGCGGGCTACTGAACTTTTACGACGGCCGGTTCCTAACGAATCACCGCTGATTTTGTCTTTCTTGACCGCTACCATAACGCTTCAAACTCAAGTTAATTGTGTGGAGATACAGTCGGGGGAAGGAAACCGCCATTAGGCTCGTCAGCCACTCGTTGATGGTGGCCAACAGCCCTTAGGAGGCCTGCTTGCCTAGTTCAATGGGCTCAGGCTGCTGGGCAGCGTGAGGATGCTCGGCACCGGCATAGACCTTTAGTTTGTCCAGCATATGTCGACCGATTTTATTTTTGGGCATCATGCGGCGAACGGCGGCAATGATCAATTCTTCTGGCTTGCGATCAAATCGAGCCTGATAGCTTTCCATTTTTTGACCAGTATAGCCGTTGTACCAGGCGTAATGACGCTGCTCCATCTTCTTGCCCGTCATCACAATTTTGTCGGCGTTGGTCACGACCACAAAATCGCCAGTGTCTACGTGCGGCGTATAGGTCGGGCGATGTTTGCCCATCAGAATCATAGCGATATCGCTCGCCAGCCGACCCAGAATCTGGTTCGAGGCATCGACGTGAAACCACTTTTGTGGCAATTCATTAGGCTTAGCGACGTACGTTTTTTGAATCAAAGTCATTGCAGAACCCACTGGGGTCGTTGGCCAAGTACATATCACCCGCTCGGAAAACGCTTTGTTTTGCGGGAAGCCCAAAAGTTTAGCCGGCTGTCCACTAGCCCGCAAGCCGTATTTTGCCCAACCCATGGCTGAATCGCCCGCCAAGGTCGAATTCCCCTTGTGCTAAGCAGCTTCCAACAGCTACATCGTCGTTATGAACCCCAGCCTTGATTTTGTTTACCAGTCAGCGGCAGGCGTACCCTTCGTTTAACAGTCAGCCGTAGGCGTACCTAGCATTTGACCGCGTTTAACAGTCAGCCGTAGGCGTACTTCAACAGCATCAAGTACGCCTTCGGCTGACTGTTAAACGATACGCCTACGGCTGACTGTTAAACGAGTTCCCAGGATCCATTACCAGCATGCACGATTCTCCACCGGACCGCCGCGACTGGCTCTCCCGGCTTTTGAGCCGGCTGGCATATCAAGCTGCCCTGCGGCCTGGGCAAACTCTGCTGGCCGCTGGACTCATTACCTGCCTGGCTGCCGGCCTGGCGTTTACCCGCCTGGAGTTTCGTACCAGCCGACTGGACTTGCTAAGCGCCTCGGCCAACTATAACCAGCGCTGGCTGAATTACCTGGACCGCTTCGGCAACGAAGACGATGCCGTGGTCGTCATATCCCACTCCGACCCGCAGCGCGTCAGCCAAGTATTGACCGCCGTCGGCCAGCGTTTGGAAGCCGACCAGCAGCTATCGGGCGTCCTGTACCGCAAGTCACTCGGCGAGGTAGCCGGCAAAGCATTGCACTTGATGCCACCCGGCCAGCTCCAGCAGCTCGTGCAACTCCTCCAAAGCTGCCACCAACTACTCGATATGGTTGGCGATTCTTCGCGCAGCCCAGCTTCGACCGCCTCTCAGATTCCATCCCAAACCTGGGCCACTACCAGAGCAACCACCGATACACAATCGTTGATCAATCAACTATCTGCGGCCATTACCCAGGCTCAGACAGGCCTGGATCGGCTCCAACAATCAGTACCCCGCCAAGGGCCACTCCTGCTGGAGGACCACGGTCGGTTGGGCGTCTGCCTGGTCCGACTGCCGCACGTCGACGACCAACCCACTAAAGCACCAGCCCTGATCGCCACGCTGGACCAACATCTGCAAGCCATGCGTGGTCAGTATCCGGATGTCGACATTTGGTTGACAGGCATGCCGGTATTGGAATGGGACGAAAGCCAATCCAGCCAGCGCGATATGCAAAACGCAACCCTGCTCAGCCTGCTGGGCGTCGCCTTTATCTTCATGTTTGGCTTCGGCTCGTGGCGCATGCCTTGTGCCGCCGTGACCTGCTTAACGCTGGGCTTGATCTGGACCGTCGGTCTGGCCACGCTGTTTGTGGGCCACTTGAATCTATTTAGTGTCGCCTTCGGGGCCATCATCGCTGGGTTAGGCATCGACTACGCCATCCATTTATTGTCGCGGTTACAAACACAGAATACCGACTCTGCCCAAGCACCTATCGACGCAGACGAGTTCCATTGCCCACCCAACGACTTGCCGCAAGCGTTGGCCAACGCGGTAGACCATTGTGGCAAAGGTATCTTTACCGGCGCGATTACCACGGCTGCCGCCTTTGCCGTAGCGCTGCTGACGCCCTTTCGCGGCATGACCGAATTAGGTTTGATCTGCGCTTTGGGTACGATCACGTGCATGCTGGTCACCCTGACTGTGTTGCCGGCTCTCTTGGTATGGCAAGCTCGCAGCATGCCGCCGCGACGGCGACCGAGTGAAAATATTTTTTCCCTATCACACATTCACGCGTGGATCATGCTGGGCTTGCAATGGTCCAACCAATCGACCTTGCGTTGGCGCTGGGCCGTCCTGCTTTCGACCGGCTGCGTTACCTTGATGTCGGCTGCCAAGATCAGTCATGTGCGTTACGACCATAACCTGCTCAACTTGCAAGCCGATGATGTCCCCAGCGTGCATGCCGAGCGCGAGCTGACTAGACGCAGCGGACAAAGCGCTTGGTTTGCGATCAGCCTGGCCAACTCACCCGAGGAAGCTCAGGCGCTGCACCAGCGACTGGTGAGTTTGCCGAGCGTGGCTCGCGTGGAAGAACTGGGTAGCGTTCTCGCTGACTCGCGCGGCGAACATACGCAACTTTTTGTCTCGACCTGCCGTCAACAAGCGGCTGAACTCATTCAGCGCATCACCTCACTGGCCGTACAACAATTGGCCGTCGGCGCACCACCAGTGGCCAGCCTGCAGCTTGTTCTGCCCGCCAGTTACCAGGCCGCCAGCAGTCTTGACCCAGAGTTCAAATCGCAAATTCAATTGTTGGCCAATTCGATTTCTCAATTGTCGATTCCTGAACCGCCCGCCCTGATGGACTTTCCCGATGCCGTGCGCAGTCGCATGGTCAGTAACGACGGAAATACCTTCTTGCTGCGCGTGTTCGCGAAAGAGAATCTGTGGCAGCGAGAAAACTTAGGGCAGTTCGTTAAGGAATTAGAATCGGTCGACCCACGTGTCACGGGCCATCCCGTGCAAACCTGGTATGCCTCGGGCGAACTGGAGAACAGCTACTATCAAGCGGGCATCTATGCGCTGCTGGCCGTTATGGCCTTACTTATGATCGATCTGGGCAGTCTACGCTTGGTCGCGCTGGCGCTGATTCCAGTGGCTATCAGTTCGATTCAGTTGTGCGGCATGTTGGTTTCACTCAACATCCCGCTAAACGCGGCCAATATGATCGTGCTTCCCCTGATCATAGGTATCGGTATCGATGATGGCGTTCACATCATCCACGACTTTGCCCGTCGAGGCCGAGCAAGATATCAAATATCCGCCAGCACTTCGCTGGCGATCGTACTGACCAGCCTGACGACCATGGTGGGTTTCGGAAGCATGGCCCTGGCCGATCATCGAGGCTTGCAAAGCCTGGGCATCGTGCTGCTGCTGGGCGTGGGCCTCTGCATGACACACTCCTGGTTTACCTTGCCAGCCTTGCTCAGTTACTTGGGTCCTCAACCGGTGCCGGCCCCCGCTCCCATTAGCCGATGGGCGTTAGCCCCGGTTTCTTCAAGCCGAAGCGCATTATCCCCGGTTCCCAGCGCCGAACCAACAGACGACGTCAAACCAGAACAAACTCAACAGACACAACCCTCGCCCACTTTGGCCGACAACGAAGTGCCGTTGCTGCTGCGCGACGTGCCGGTCTTTATGTCGTTGCCGGATTACCCCGAATGCCGCTGGTAACCACTATCCTGTTACATGTTGCGATTAAGTGCTTCGATTAAATAATGCGATCGTAGGCTCGGGCGACACCGCGAGCCATTTCCAGATCGCTAAATCGACTGCGGTGACGAGCCACGGCCGCTTGACTCATCTTGGCCCATTCCGCTCGGTCTAAGCAAAGTCTTTCGATCTGCTGAGCCAGATCCACTGGATCGCGAGGTTCGGCCAACATGCCTTCTACACCATGGCGCACGACTTCAGGTGTGCCTTCTACTCGCGTCGCCACCACTGGCACGCCGGCCGACAAGGCCTCTAGAACGACCATGGGCATGCCTTCTCCAAACAGACTCGGCAACACCAGGCCATCCAATTGCCTCATGACGCCAGCCACATCGCGTGTGAAGCCGCGCAGATGCACAACGTCCATCAAACCTAAATCGTCGATCATCTGCACAATGGTGGCTTCATAAGCCGGCGTTTCGAAACCACCGATCAAATCGAGCGTGATCGCGGCGCCGCGAGCCTTTAATTTGGCCATCGCCTGGAGCGCGACTTCTACACCTTTACGCGGTCGCATCAAGGCGATTAATCCAAGGCGCCAGGTGACTTGCGACAGACGCGAAGCCGGTTCAATTGGTTCCATGGCAGCCACACCGTTGGCGACAGCGACCAGGCGTTTACGTGGTACGCCACGTTTGAGCATTTCCCGACGCAAGCTGCGACTGACCGTAATCAATAGATCACATGATCGAATCGCAAATTGCTCGACCATGTCGTTGATGCGATTGATCATGCCCCGCGTGCTGTCTCGGGCTGTGGGTGAATGGACATGGTAGACCCAGGGCATTTGCAAACGATGGGCTGCAAAGGCGGCGACCAACGCCGCGCGCGGCGTGTGCGCGTGCAGTAAATAACATTGTGAATGGGTGGCGATGTCAACCACCTCATCGATGGCTCGCCAATCAAAGCGTCCACGCATCGGCGCCGCATGCACACGCTCGGACGGCAGACCACAAATCTCGGGAAACTTGCCGGGCTTCAAGCACGCGAAGTGACTGCTATAGCCGAATTTCTCTAACTGCTGGCCTAGAACCTGCTGCACACGCTCTGCACCAGAGAAATGTTCGCCGTTGATGACGTGCAACACGCCAATAGTCTGACGAGCATCCTCAGGACCTCTAGACTCGGTTGGCAAACCAGCTGGTAAACCAACTGGCGAACCGGCCGGCAACCCAGTCAGACCCAGGCAGGGTAACTTGTCGTTGGCGTCAGCCGAAGCGTGCGGAGTAGAGAGCATTAGGTTTTCCCATGGGCGAATGCAATGGCCACTCGGTGGCAATCAACGTGTCCAACTCTAGGATTCCCCCATGCTTCAAGCCGACTAAGTACGCTACAACTGCCAGCTTGACTGACCGGCAATGACCAGTTCTAACGATTGTGGGCATGGCGCAGGCCGGCTGATGTGGCAACTGCGGGCTAACGCCCTGCGGCTGATAACAGCAGGCAGACTAACTGGACAACGCCGCTTTGAATCAGCCGCTGGGCGTTAGCCGCGGTTTTTTCACTACCACCTCAGCCGCAAGACGCCGGCCCCCGGTAAGTCAGGTACGCCTACGGCTGACTGTTAAACGATGGGGCATATCAGCCGCTGGCCTCAGGCAAACCTTGGAGGTAATTAATAGTGCACCCAGCAACTTTGCAGAACGCACAACAGCTAGCCAGCCTCTTGGCTAAACATCAACGGCGAATTGTGCTGGCGGAAAGTTGCACAGCTGGTAACGTCGCCGGTGCACTGGCCGTCATTCCCGGCATCTCATCTTGGCTGTGTGGCAGCTTCGTGATTTATCGCAACGATAGTAAAACGCAATGGCTAGGCATCGCCCGCGATCTCTTGGAGGACCCGCAAGTAGGACCGGTCAGCCAACCCGTCACGTTGCTCTTGGCTCAACACGCGCTCGCAGCTACCCCCGAGGCTGACCTGGCAGCCGCCGTGACCGGCCATATAGGCCCCGGTTGCCCAGATGATCTGGATGGTCATGTTTTCTTTAGCTTAACGACTCGTCACCCATCCACTGTCTTTCAAACGCACTGCCGCTTATCCGCTCCCCCGCCTCAAAACCAACTCGATGTTTCAGCCAGGACGACGCGAATGCTGCAGGCCACCAATTGGGTGCTTCAGCAAATTTCGGCACAGATTCAGGGATAACCCCCACAATAAGCAGGCAAGGCTCCTTCATTCTCCTCAGGTTACCATGCCGTATCGCCTAATTCTTTGGCACCCCAGCACTCGTGCCGGGTGATCCACTCTGCTGCCGGGGCCTGGATTTGATGGATTCCGATCAACCGGAAACCTTCTTAAAAACATTGCTCACTCGTTAGAATTACACTACAGTAAGCTTTCGTGCCGTTCCGAGTGTTCGTATGAGCCGCTTATCACCTCTCCCAGCGATCCTGGCATGTCGTTCCTGTCTTCCACTACGATGCCGCGCACCTGCAATGCGCCTCGAGTTCTGGCTTGGCCAGTTCTCGTTCGTTTTTTGGCCACATGGGCCGGCCTTGCGGCACCCTGGCTAGCACTCTGGTACTGGTTTTCAGAACTGGGTGGCTGGCCGCTGAATGACGATCCGTTTTATGCCAAACCACTGGCCTTCTGGGCCAGTGACGGTCGGTGGCAACTGGTGCGTCAATACGATGAGCTAACGGCCAGTTCCGTCGCGCACATTGTGACCGGCGGATTGGCCGTGTGGGGACGCGATTTTGGATATCGTGCTTTATTTCTCGTCTGCTTACTTCAACAAGCGATGGGCGCTGCAGCGCTGTATTGGCTCGGTCGGCATCTATCGCTGGATCGCCGCTTGAGCGTTTTGGCGGCGCTGACCTTGATTTGCTTTCCGTTGTATTTCGGTCATGGCTTTACCTTTATGACCGATGGCCCCGCCGCGGCCTGGTCCGCCATTGCTTTAGTCTGTCTCTTGGCCGGCTTGATGCGACGCCATGTGCCGCTACTGGTCATCGGCGCTTTGGCGACTGGCTGGGGGTATTGGATTCGACAAACCAATGGCTTGATCTTGTTGGCCGGGCTGGCCGCTTGGTGCTTGCTGTTTGTACCCGGTTGGGTCAATCGAAGCCTGCGTACCCAAAGCCTACCTTCCAGCGGTGGCCTCTCAAGTGCATCGACTTCACCAACTGTATCGCATGGTACTCCACTCTGGCCGTTATGCCTGATGCTCAGCCTGGTGGGCTGTGCCGTCGGCCTGCTGGAATCTGGATGGTTGATTCCATCGAGTGCTTCACGCGTAAAGGACATAGCGCCGCAGACCGGCGAAGGTTATTGGAAGCAGTTGGCTATCGCGACCTACGGCTGGCTCTTGCTGGCAGGTTGGTTCGCGGTGGCTTGGGTGCCGCTGTTCTATCGACAAGCCGTCTTGGCCTCGCGCAGCTTGTCCCTCCGCTCGCGTCGTCTGTGTGTGTGCGTAGCGGCTTTCGTATTGCTGGTGGGTCTCAGTCCGTTGGTGGCTACCTCGGGCCGAGCGCACATTACCAATTCAACTGGTGCCTTTATTCAGAACGCCCACTTCGGTCCAATTTTTTTGAGCGACATGGACCTACCGGGACGCTGGGGAGATTTGTGTGGCGTCGCCTGGCCCGCCTGGGTGTGGCAGTGCCTGAGCGTGCTGTCGATCGTCGGCGCTGCCTGCCTGGCTTGGTGGGCTGCCTGGAATACATCTCAAGCGTGGACCACCATGCTGACTGGTCACACGGAGCCACTAATCGCGTGTGGTTTGGCATGCTTGGTGATGATCGGTGCGTCTGTTACCGCCATCGTGCTGTTTGTCGAACCGCACATGGACCGTTACTGGCTGTTCCTAATGCCCGTGCTTGCGATTTGGTGGCTCTTGATGGCCGCGCACGGTCGTTGGCAACTCACGCGACCTGCGATCGCCTGGGCCCTGTTGTGGCTGGGAGTGAATCTAGCCGGCGCGACCATCTTTACGCACGACATGTTGGCTTGGAACAACGCGCGTTGGCAATTTGTGAACGCCCATTTGGCCGCGGGACACAGCGCTGACTCGATCGATGCTGGCCGAGACGTGAACGCTTGGTTGCGCATGGACGAAGATCCGCGCACCTCTGCTCGCCCGGGTGATAGCAGTCCCTGGTGGTCAGGTCGCGCCAGCCTGGCGATCGCCAGTGGGCCACGCCCTGGCTGGCATACGTATTCCCAACTGCCATGGCCAGCCTGGGCCACCGGGCAGACTCACCATTTATTAGTGCTTGCACCTGACGACTGATGATCGCTCATTTTTCCTGCAATTGATTGATTGGCTTATTATTTATTCCCTTAGTTGAATTGACGACGAACTACCATGCTGAACTTAACTGCACCACTGCGTTACGGCACTCATCGTCTAGCCGATGTACCCTGGATGTTCGATGGTTTGCGTTGGATGCTGGAAGGTGGTTTTCGACAGCATCGTCAATTGTTGGCGCGACATTTCTCGACCCCGCCTGCGCGTGTATTGGATTGCGGATGTGGTACAGGCATCTTTGCACCCTGTTTTTCGCAACCGTCATACTTAGGTATCGATCTCTCACCAGCGTACATCGCTCGAGCTCGCGCGCGGTACGCCGGCTATCGCTTTCAAGAGATGGATGCCAGCCGCATGCAGTTGGCTAGCCAGAGCTTTGACGCGGTAATTGTTTCCGGTGTCTTGCACCACATGGATCGCTCACTAGCGCAGCAGGTGTTAAGCGAGATTCAACGAGTCTTAAGGCCTGAGGGCACTTTATTGATGTGGGAAGATGTACCCACACGCGGTCGAATCAATTGGCTGGGGCATCTGGTACATCAGTTGGATGTGGGCGACCACATACGACCAGCAGGCGAGTACCTAAGTTTGTTGGCACCTTGTTTTCAAGTTGAGTCCGTGGAACCAATGCTCAGCGGATGCATGGACTATGTCGCCATCAAAGCCCGACCGCACAGTCAACCGCTTGTGCACGCGCCCACCAGCCAATATCACCCAACGGCTTCGCTTGTCATTGCTTGATCACTAGCTTCATTCGGCCTGCCTTTTAGCTGACCCATCTTTGTCTCCATCCTCCAGTGCTTCCCATAGCGTCAACGGAGCCATCGAAATTTCGGTGGTCATTCCGGTTTACAACGGTGCCGACAGCATCGCCAGCGTGGTCGCGCGCGTGCAGCAAACGTTTGTTGGTCGATCTTTGGAAATTGTTCTCGTCGATGATGGCTCCCATGACAACAGCGCGGCGGTCTGCGCCCAGTTATGTGGTCAGGGTGTTACCACGTTTGTTCGATTGTCTCGCAACTTTGGTGAGCACAATGCTGTGTTGGCCGGCTTGGCCCAAACGCGTGGGGCCATGATTGCAGTGCTGGACGATGATGCTCAGAATCCACCCGAAGAATTGCCGCGTCTCTTCGACGAACTGGTCCGCCAGAATTTGGATGTAGTCTATGGACGCTACGTCCAGCGCAAGCACAGTTGGTCGCGTCAACTGGGTAGTTGGTTTAACGATCGCATGGCCAATATCATGTTGGGCAAGCCACGCGATTTGTATCTATCCAGTTTTAAAGTCATGAATCGCTTCATCGTTGATCAGATCCTGGCTTATCGCGGCCCATATCCGTACATCGACGGCTTGATCTGTCGCGTGAGTCGTCGCTTAGGACAGTTGCCTGTCCAACACGCGCCGCGGGCTGCTGGTCGATCGAATTACACGTTGACGCGATTGATCCGTCTGTGGCTGAATATGTTCATGGGCTTTTCGATCCTGCCGCTGCGCGTGACTAGTTTACTGGGGCTAACCATTTCAGCGACCAGCGTGCTCTGGCTGCTCCTGATCTTGATCGACAAATTGTGGTTCACACCCCATGTCACCACAGGCATCCCGACGGTACTGGCTTGCCTGGTGCTCTTCTCGGGTGTGCAGTTAATGGTGATGGGCATGATCGGTGAATATGTCGGCCGCATGTTCTTGTCCAGTAATGGCCAACCCCAATATGTCGTTCGCGATGTCATGCATGCCAGGGCCGCGCAGACTGCTGGGAACATGCAGGTTTCGTCAAGCGCGCAAGCCAATCAGCCAGCAACCCAGCCAGTAACCCAGCAACCCAGCGAGCAACGAGCATGAGTGACTTCTACTCAGGTCGCCCGGTCTTGATCGCTGGTGGACTCGGCTTCATCGGCAGTCATTTGGCCATCGAACTAGCCAACCGTGGATCGCAAGTGACGGTTGTGGATTCACTCATACCCGGCGGCGGCGGCCGGCTGGAGAATATCGCCAGCGTGGCCGATCGCGTGAAGGTTTGTAACGTTGACCTGCGCGATAGCGATGCACTACCAGAGTGCGTGCACGGCCAATCGATCATCTTCTCCTTGGCTGGCCAGACCAGTCACATCGACAGCATGCACGCGCCACAAGCAGACCTGGAGATCAACTGCCGCGCGCAATTGGCGCTGTTGGAATGCTGTCGACATCACCAACCTACGGCGCATCTTGTCTTTACCAGCACGCGACAAATCTACGGCCGCGCGCGTTACTTGCCTGTGGACGAACTTCATCCCGTTGCACCGACCGATATCAATGGCATTCACAAGCTGGCTGCTGAACAGTATTACAGTCTGTACAGTCAGGTCTACGGCATGTCGACGGTCTCACTCCGTCTAACCAACACCTACGGTCCACATATGGACTTGCATCCTCGCAAGGGATTTGTTGGCGTATTCATTAAATTAGCGTTGGCCGGCGAGCCCATCAAATTGTTCGGAGATGGCTCTCAGCAACGCGACTTTAATTATGTCAGCGATGTCGTATCCGCCTTGGCATTGGCGGGTCAAATGGATGGCACTGGCGGCCACCTGTTCAACCTGGGACACGATGAACATTCCAGCTTGCGAGAGTTCCTCGATACGCTCAATCGACATGTGGCTGTGAGCTATCAGTGCCAGCCCTTTCCGGCGGAACTCAGCCGCATCGATATTGGTGACTACTACGCCAGTTATGACAAATTTCATCAGGCGACCGGATGGCGACCTCTGGTTACCCTTGATGAAGGCTTGAAACGTACCATTCACTACGCACGTGAGCTAAGATAAATCAGCTCTAAAGGCACTGCATGAACTCTTACCGAGCGACACCAGAGAATCTTGCGGCACCGCCGATTCCAGCTTTCGAATATCGCGGTGCCTTGGTCACGCAGCGGCAAGAGATCTTGGCTGCATTTGAGCGAGTGCTCGATTCTGGGTGCCTGATCCTAGGCCCCGAGGTTCGAGCATTCGAACAAGCCTTTGCGCAGTTCGTGGGAGCTGCCCACGCAACAGGCGTCTCTTCAGGAACGGACGCGTTGATCATCGCCCTGCGCGCCCTGGAGATCGGCCCAGGTGCTGAAGTTATCACCGTGGCCAATGGCCCCGTACCAACGATTGCAGCGATCAGAGCGGTCGGAGCCACGCCGCGCTTTGTCGATATCGATGCGCACACGCTGCAGATGTCGCCACAACTGGCCGCCCAAGCCATTAACGCGCAGACGCGCTGTATCCTGCCTGTCCATTTGTATGGTTACCCGGCGAACATCAACGCGCTGCTCGAGCTTTGCCAACAACATCGTCTGGTATTGATCGAAGATTGTGCCCAGGCCCATGGGACCTACGTCGCAGCCAACCATGTGTCGCGTCACGTCGGTACGTTTGGCGCGATTGGTTGCTTCTCGTTTTATCCGACGAAAAATCTTGGCGCCTTTGGTGACGCAGGCATGTGCGTCACCGATGACCCGCAACTGGCAGAGCGATTGCGCGAGCTAGCCTGTTATGGCTTTCGTGGCGATCGAGTGGCTCATCGCGAAGGCTTGAACTGTCGCTTAGATGAATTGCAAGCTGCGGCTCTCAATGTGCGGCTGAAGTACTTACCGGCCGCCCTGGCGCGTCGGCAAGCCATTGCCCAGCGTTATCGAGATGGCCTGGCCAGCGACTGGAGGCCATTGCCTCCCACGGCCCCGGGCGATACTGCCGCCTGGCATCAATTTGTGGTACGTGTGGCAGATCGTGTCGCTTTGATCCAGTATCTGGCTGCCCAAGGTATCGATGTCGGTATCCACTATGCATCACCCGTACACATAATGCCCGCTTACCAATTCCTGGGTTATGAACCTGGTTCGTTACCGAGCACCGAACAAGCCTGCCAGCAAGGTCTGTCTCTACCGATCTATCCCGAACTGACTGATTCGCAAGTGGATCGTGTTGTGGCCGCACTGGATTACTTGGATAAATCTACTTCTGGGTTTCAGATCGCACGACCCTAGGTCGTTCCCGATGCTTTATGGGCCTATCGAACCAAATGGAACCAGAGCAATTCGAGATCATGGATCGTGTGGAGCAGAATCACTGGTGGTACCAGGCGGTTCGCCACCTGCTCGTCCAGTGTTGGCAACAACGAGATCTGCAATTGCCTGGCCAGCCGAGGGTCCTGGATGCCGGTTGCGGAACGGGTGGTAATCTGCAATTTTTTCAAGAGCAACTCAAGCCCAGTTACCTCGGTGGCTTTGATCTCTCACCGTTGGCTCTTCAAGCAGCCCGCATCAAGTGCCCCACTGCGGATATTTACGCCAGCGATATCTGCCATCCGGAACTACATCGCGCGTCGCTGAATCTGATCTTTTGCTGCGATGTCATCTATGTGCCAGGTCTGGCTGCCGCGCGAAGTGGTCTGGAGCAATTGGTGCAAGCCTTGGAGCCTGGTGGACAGTTCATTCTGCACTTGCCCGCCTATCGCTGGCTGACCAGCGCACACGATCGGGCTGTCCATACGCGTGAGCGCTATGTGCTTGGCCAACTAAGACAACTCATGCGAGATTTGAACTTGGAGTGTCAGCGAGCGTCTTATCGACTGTGCGGACTCTTACCACTGATCGTCATGAAACGCTTGCCTTCGATACTCCGACTGAACGCTGGCAATCTTAATAATGGCCGCCCCAACTCGGGCCGTACCAACTCGGGCTCTAGCACTGGCCGTACCAGCGACGATCTGCAATTGCCGGCTCCGTGGCTGAATCGTTGGCTGCTGCGCTGCATGCAATGGGAGAACCAGCTTATTGCACGCGGCACGAGACTGCCCTGGGGCAGTTCCATCATCGGTATCGGACGCAAGCCCCAGTGAATTGCGGATAGATGCAGAAGAATAATCGACGAGTCGCGGAGCGATTCGTCTACATGTGGAATTTACAGCACGCTTGAATCGCCACTGGCGTCGCCTGTTTCGTCCAGTTGGCGTAGCTCTTCTAGCCACACACGAATGTCGTGATCATATTCGCTGGCCAGGTCACCAAAGACCAACTGACGATGAAACTGGGCCGCTCCATCTTCCAATAGCTCCGCGGCTTCGGCGCTGGGGAAGCGGCGGGCGGGGTCGGTGGCGATACAGCGTTTGCATAGATTCATCAAATGATCGTTGCACGTCACCTCAGCCGGCAGGATTTCATGCAGCTGATGTGGTAAACGACGCTTGGCCTCTAGCAATTCACGTAGATTCATATCGCCGGTGAAACAGGGTCGACCGGCCAGCATCTCGATCAGCACATATCCGAGACTGGCCAGGTCGCTCCGCGGTGTGCAGCACGAACCTTCCAAGACTTCCGGTGCCGCATAAGCGGGTGTACAAGCGCGTTGATTGGGCAGATCGTCCAATTCATAGGCCGAACCGATATCGATGACTTTGGCATGCCCGGTGCGTTTGAGCATGATGTTCGAAGGCTTGATGTCGCCGTGCACAATCTTTTCGCGATGCAAGGCCGCCAGGGCAGCCAGTCCATCGCGCACGATGGCCACAGCCACGCCCGCCTTGAAACGCGTTTGATCCGGACCAAAGGTCGCGATGACGCTGTTGATATATTCCCAACGCTTAGGTGCCGACCGATTACGCACCATCTCCAGTTGCCTGGGATCCATCAACTGGCGCAGGTCATAACCGTCGATCCAGTCCATGACCATGATGCGAATGCGATTGCGATCGACGAAGTCCTGCACATCCAACACATTGTCATGCTGGATCAGGGCCACGCGCGACGCCACGCGAGCCAGCCGCGACATGGCTTTGTCATAAGCCAGCGGTGTTGGAAAGCGTTCGGGCGAAAAAAACTTCATCGCCACGGGTTGGTTGAAACCATCAGCCCCACGCCGCTTGCTTAGAAACACGACGCCTTGACCGCCACTTCCCAACTGCCGCTCGAGGCGATGGTACGTGGTCCATTGCACTCGACCGTCAGCGATCAATGTGTCATAGAGATTAATGAGATCGGTATTCGTAGGAAGAGGCTGCGAGCCGTCGATCGCTCGCGTGCGTCCTTCCTCAATCATAGTCGTCGTGGGCATCCGCCTTGTCCTTGGCTAGTGTGGGTGTTAACCAGTGACTATAACTCGCCAGCGTGGAATTTGATACTAGCCGGACGATAGCAACTCGCCGAGTAACTCCGAGTTGTGGATCGCCCCCCGAACCAAGTTTGTCCTGACTCAGGCAGCCTTAGGCAGACCAAACATTAACAGCCATCGCATCGGGGTGTGGAAAGCCTAAGTCCTTATCCACCAAATTCAACAAAGGTTCTCCAAGCTGAAAACGACGCAGGTTCTCGCAGGCCAGGCGAGTGGAATCATCAACGCGCGAAGCCGCTTGGGCTCCCACATGCGGGGTAATAATCACCTGCGGCTCGGACCATAGCGGGCTATTCTCCGGCAGTGGTTCCACATAGGTCACGTCTAGACCGGCTCCTGAAAGATGTCCGCTTTGCAACGCCGCGATCAGATCGGTCTCGTCAACCACTTGACCCCGCGCCACGTTGATCAACCGACTTCCCGGACGCATCGCCGAAAACACTCGACCATCAATTAATTTCTCGGTGCTAGCATTTAGCGGCAGACATAGAATCAGCGTATCGACTCGGGCGGCCATCTCTAAGAGGCGATCGGCGGGCAAAAGTTCAGCCACTTCGGCTGGTTTTCGCACGGGATAGTAGTCCGTGGCCAGCAATTGAGTGCGAAACGGCGCCAAGAGTTGGGTCAGGCGTCGTCCGTTGCCGCCTAAACCGACAATGCCCACTGTTTGACCGTGCAGATCGCCCGTCGGGCGGCGTACAAACTCGCGATTTTGGGATTGTCGAAAAAAAGTGGGCAGACCACGCAGTAGTCCTAGCAGCAGGGCGAGCGTTTGTTCGGCCACTTGATTGGCGAACAAGCCCGAAGCGCTGCACACTGGAATGGGCGAGGCAATCACGCTGGGGACCAAGCAATGATCCAGACCGGCGGCCGAACTTTGGATCCACTTGAGCCGTCCTTGTTGTACCACTTCGTCCCACGGCACTGGGACTTTCGCGTGGCCGATGAAGATATCCGCATCGTAGAGGGCCTTGCCAATACCCTCCTGGCCAGCGTCTATTATCGTGGCACCAGGCGCCGCCGCGGCGATCGCCGCTCGATGTCGCTCCTCGACGGGATAACACAACACGATATTCCAACCACCCAATGAACGCTTTATGCCCGTCATGCGCTTCTGCAACCTCTAGTGAATATGTATGCAACCTCCCTGCGAGTCTGACAGCGAACCTACGATAACCAATCCAGAGAGCCTGACCAGTGGAGGAAATGGTCCACATCCGTCCGTGATAGACGCGGGCGCGGAATCGGGAACCCAGGCACGTGCCCACGCCCCAACGGCTGGGGGCTCACCGCTAACTTTTGGACAATGGTGGTTCAGCGATTGGGGGCCGGGCCCGCTGATTGCTTTGGCCTTACCGTTGTTCATTTCGACCGGCTTTACGTCGATCATGTTGTTCACCGATCGAACGTTGCTGTTTTATTGGGACAAGACGAATTCGGCTTCGGCGGCGATGGGGGCCGGCACGTTCTACTGGGCCTTGATGTGTTTGCCCACCGGTATGCTCAGCTACCTGAGCGCCTTCGTGTCGCAGTACATTGGAGCTGGTCGGCCGGAACGAGTTGTCGTCGCCTATCGTCATGCGCTGCGATTGGCTTGGCTCATGGTGCCGCTGCTGATGATTGCGTTTGTGCTAGCCGACTTCCCGTTCTGGTTCTTCGAGCACAACAGCACGATGCAGTCGCTGGAATCAACTTATCTGCGCACGTTGATCGTCGGGGGCATTGCTGTTCTCTTTTACAGCGCGCAAAGCGGTCTGATGACGGGTTTGGGATACACCGGCTGGGTGCTGGTGGTCGATGCCATTTGTACGCTGATCAATTTGGTGCTGACGTATATCTTGATTTTTGGCTTTGGCCCGATACCGTCGTTGGGCGTGATGGGGGCTGGGATGGCCACGGGGATTGCCTTCTGGCTCAAGCTGCCGATAGCCGCTTATATCATACGTCGACAACCTGCTTTGCATCGGGCTAGCCGCGCGGAGCAACCGACGCCTTGGGAGCCGGCCATGTTGCGACGATTGATCGCTTATGGTGCACCGGCTGGCCTGCAAATGCTGGCCGAATCGGCGGCGTTTACAGTGATCATGCTGCAGGTAGGTCGCTTGGGTGGTCTGCCAATGACCGCCACGACGCTCGCCCTGGGACTGAACGTTTTGGCCTTCGTACCGATGATGGGCTTGGGCATTGGTGTGGGCGTATTGGTAGGCAAGCATGTGCTGGAGCGGCGCATCGATCTTGCCCAACGTACGGTCACCTGTGCGATTGGCTTATCGGTCCTTTACACTGGCAGTTGCGCGATTTTGCTGGGCTTCTTTCCCGAGTTTGTCACGCGTATCTATTCGATAGGATCGACGGAACGCTTCGAAGATATTCGCCCGTTGCTCATGCCCATCTTGCAAGTGATCGCGGTCTATTGTGTGTTGGATGGTTTTCAGATCGTCTTCGTCGGCGCGATCAAAGGGGCAGGGGACACTTGGTTTGTGCTCGGTGCTACCGCGGTCGTGGGTTTTGGCATGGTGGGATTGGGGCTGTTGTGCGAACAACTCTACGGAGCCAGTCTGATGTTGTGGTGGTACATCATTGCCGCTTGGGTATTCGCCATGGCCATCGCCTTCGGCTGGCGTTACTGGCAAGGCAAATGGAAAACGATGCAAGTCATCGAGCACACGCCGGTGGACCCCCTATAGCATCGCAGCCGAGTGAACTCACCTCCCAAAAATCAGCTTGGGAAATCGACCACCATCGATTGCTAGCACAAGATCATTTTGCCTGCACAAACACCCGGGGACACAGGCAATCATGCATTGCTAGCATAGACTCGCGCCCCCAGGGACACACACAATCGGCGATTGCTAGCACCAGTGCACATTGCCTGTGTCCCCATGTCCATGGAGCGACGCAAGCTCGATTGCTAGCACAGCAAAAATCGAACAACGGGGGACACACACTTCGGTTATTGCTAGCACAAACGCCTGGGGACACAGGCATTCGTTCATTGCTAGCATCAGTCCAATTTGTCTGTGTCCCCATGCCCATTCATTGCTAGCACAATCGCACATTGTCTGGGTCCCCGCGCGCGCACACGAACAGCGCGAGCGCACGAACACTCGGGGACACACATAATCGTCTATTGCAAGCAAAAAGATCACTTTGCCTGTGTCCCCGTGCCGTTTCCCTCCGCCCACTTTATCTGTGTCCCCATGCACAGTCATTGCTAGCACAATCGCACATTGCCTGGGTCCCCGCGCCGTTTGAGAATCGACAAACCGGCGGGAAGTACAACCGGGGGGCACTGTGCAGGGTGGTGCTCACTCTCCCTGGAATGTGGCCGGGGGAGAGTATGTCTCAAAAGGCCTAGTTGCTAGCGACAACGCCGCGCGAACGGCACTTGGCGCAGGAGTTGCCCTGACGGGAATGGTCGAGCGGGAAGTGGAAGATATCAGATCGATACCGCCCCGACGCCCCATGCCCCCCTCAATAGCGAGCCGTCACATGGATGCAGACCGACCAGATCCCGGTTCGGCGTTGGCCCTGAGTTTGACCAATGGAATATTGTTGGCCCTGATTACGACCGTCAGTTGCTTGGCCCTCTACGCACACTTCTTCTACCTACCACGTGTGGATCCTGACTACACAGGGCGGTTGCTGAGGGAAGCCTCGCAGAGTCTGGAAACTCATGGACCAGGTATACGTCGGGAGGTTGTTGAGGTAGCAGAAGAAACCTGGCCACTAGTAGAAGCGGCCTTCGTCAGGCAAGTTCGAGACGACTACCCTCTGTTGGCCCAAACGCTTGAGCGCGAAGGGTCAGCCTATCTGACCAATATCGAGCGAGCCTTTCGGGCTAAAGTCAAGGCGCGTTATCACGAATATCTAGTTCGGCACCGGCAGATCCTCAAAAGTGAGTTTCCCGAACATGCAACGCGGCAAAATGTCGAACGCGTGCTGGCTGCGTTCGAAGCCACTTTCGATGAATTGGTCCAGCGTTATTACTTGGACCAGTTTCGACACGAGGCAGCTCGCACGGAAAAGTTATGGCAGGCGATCCCGCCTGCACGACGGCCCGAATATGGCCAGCCATCGTTGGAGGAACAGCTAGCCGTAACGGCTCGCAACTGGTTGCTCAAAGCCATGCAAACCAACGAATTCGCTACGACTAACGACTCGCTCCGTCGGTCGACGTTCGATGCATCAGGTGGACCATGACTAGCAAGTTGTCTTGGCTATCAACTGTGTTAGTGTTGGTATTGGTCTGCCAATGCGTGGCTTTGTCGGTCCACACCTGGTGGATTGTTGAACGAGAGTTACAGCCACCACACTTGATCAAACGCCTTGAGAAAGCGGTCATCGCCAGCTACCCAGAGCTCAAGACAACCTGGCTGCATGAGACCAAAGAGCGCGCCCCTCGCGTCGCTCAGCAATGGAGCAACCAAATCATGGCTCGAGCACCCCAAGCCCGCGAACAGCTGGAAGCCATCACGCGCAGTCGCATGGAGGTGGGCATCGATAACGCCGTCGAGTTCAGCGCCGACGAGTTTCGACAATGGCTTCGGGACAATCACGATGCGATTGAAGATATGTTTCAGCAAGTGGAGCAAGCTCCGCATGACACGCGACTGTTGGTACTTGATACCGAAGCCAGTTTGGAAGAACAACTTGGTTTGGACCTGCGCGATCAGGCCAGATTGACCTTGGACCTCTATCGGCTACTGAACGACAAATTAGAACAACTGACTCGCCCCCAGTCCAAGTTGACGCACCAGGAGCAACTTGAGCGTCGGGCTCTGCGCATAATACGAGCCTTGACCCATGCCGAAAACTAATGTGAGCAGGGTCTAAACGAAGGGGTGAGAGAACAGCCAGTGCTCCCAATCCCACATAGGACGCGCGATTTCCTATTGATTAAGTAGTCGCCAATGGCGGGGCCAGCTGCGATTGTCGCTTGCTTTGCCGCGCGCAAAAGCGATCGATACGACGGTCAGCTCCCAACAGATCCCCAAGCCCCTTCAACTCGACAATTGCTTTACCAATAAAGTAGTTTTCGCTTCGCACAACTTGAATCAATTCACCTAACGAAACATACATGTTTTCGTGCTTGGCCAAGTTAGATTCTGACTCGAATTAATGGCGGATCATTTGCCTGAATCCTGCTCTGTAGTGTAACGACTGCTGTCGATTGTCGACCTGGCAGATGACGATTTGGTTATTCACAAGCAGGCAAGGCGATGACGAACACAGCAGCAGGACGATTGGGAAAACTGGCTCACAAACTTTGGTCCCAGCGCAAACCGCTGCCTACCGCTGCGACCAAACGACGCCGCGCCTTTCTGCTCGAAGTACTCGAGAATCGTCAGGTCATGGCTGGTGATATCACCGGCACCGTCTTCAACGACCTCAACGCCAACGGGGTCGACGACCCGTCAGAAAATGGATTGCCAGGTTGGACCGTTTTTGTTGATACCAACTCCAGCGGCACCTACAACCCAGGTGAGCCGTTTGCCGTTACCGACGATAAGGGCAAATACGGTATCGCAGGTGTGCCTGCAGGTACGGTAACTGTTTACGAGATTCCCCAAGACGAATTCTCCCCGACACCTGGCTTTACCGATCACCAATCCGTAGATGTTCGCAATAACAAAACAACTCGCGTCAAATTCCCTAACGTGACCACTCCAGCGGTCAATGGCAACATCGTCGGAACAGTGTTCGAAGATGACAACGAGAACCTCACCAAAGATTCAGGCGAGCATGGCCTGTCCGGTTGGACCTTGTTCATCGACACCAATGGTGATGGTTCTCTCACAAGCGGCGAGCCAACTGCCATCACAGATACCGATGGTGATTATCTGTTCGCTGACGTTCCCGCAGGACCGGCTACCGTTTATGAGATTCCGACCGGCGGCTTTATGCCCACGGTCGGTGGACTTTTCCCAACCACCGGCGCTTCGACTCAGCATGTTGTATCGGTCGTCGTCGGTGCCACCAGCCGATCGGACTATCCCAATTCGATTCCTCAAATCGGCACGATCTCGGGCACTACGTGGAGTGACTCCAATGGGGATGGCCAGCGCAGCGCTGATGAAGCGGCTATGGCTGGTATTACGGTCTATGTCGATCTCGATATCGACGGCACCTTGGATACGAATGAACCTAGTCGCATTACGGACGCCAATGGTGCCTATGCGTTTTCCAATATTCACACCGGCACATACGTTGTTCGCGAGACTATGCCTGCCGGTTACATCTCAGCGGCCAATCGATCCAGTGCGGTTACCACAACCGTTTTTCGAAATAGTCTCAATGGGGTCGATTTCTACAACCTGATTCCAGTCGCTGGCGCCATCAGCGGTGTGCTCTGGAATGATCTGGATGGAAACGGTGTCTTCGCAGGCACAGAACCGGGCATCGCAGGTTGGCAAGTCTTCATCGACCGCAATGCCAACGGTATAGCCGAAGCGGACGAACCGCAGTCTGTCACCGATGCGTCAGGATCTTACGCGTTTTCGAATGTACCCTATGGATTCACCAACGTTCGCACTCTATTGCCTCCAACGTGGTTAGGAACTAACCCAGTCAATGGAGCGATGCAAATCCTGCTGCTCAACGGTCAGAGTCGCCATGATCTGAACTTTGGCGTTCGTGAAAATGTTGGTACTATTCAAGGCAACGTCTGGAACGATATCAATGGCGACGGAGTTCAAGGCGCAGACGAATCTGGCCTGGAAGGTCGAACCGTTTATTT
>JADLDX010000993.1 GCA_020846515.1 Pirellulaceae bacterium | reverse complement strand
GACGCGGAATTTGAAGTCAAGAACTAACGCCGCCGATACAGGCGACATCAGTCTTCAATCAGATGCCAGTCCAATCAGATGCCAGTGTAAGGTTCATACTTTACGCTGGCATTTTTCGTATCAGTCACCAGGGCTCGTAGCGAAAAACTGTCGCACCTGCGCAATTTGGCACTCCGTTTTCTTAAGGAGTCATGAGTTCGATCGCAGTATGCAATAATGGCACTTGCGATTTGGAAACGCCCCACAGGTGACGGGCCGAAAGTCCTGTCGATCAGGCCTCTAGATGCAGGAGTGTGTCACTATGGCATTTCGGTTTGAGAAGTTGACAGTCAAGTCGCAAGAAGCCGTTGCAGCGGCGCAGAGTATGGCACAGTCTCAGGGCCATGCTGAAATTGATTCCCTGCATCTGCTGAGCGCATTGCTAGACGATGGCGAGGGTGTGGTCGTTCCCTTGCTCAAGAAGATGGGGACCGATGTCCAGCAACTCAAGGCTCTATGTACGAGTGAGCTTGGTCGGCTGCCCAAGATTTCCGGTGGCGGTCGAGCCCCAGGTCTGAATCCGCCCTTGAACGCAGCCTTGGAGGCTGCCGCCAAAGCGGCCGAGGAAATGAAGGATGATTTCGTGAGCACTGAGCACTTGCTCCTGGGGCTGGTGCGGACCAGCGCGACCAAAGCTCATGGATTGCTCAAGCTCAATGGGTTACTAGAAAAAGATATTCTCCAGGCACTTCAGAACATCAGAGGTTCAGCACGCGTGACAGACCAAACTCCCGAAGGCAAATTCAACGCGCTTGAAAAGTACGGTATCGATCTGATCCAGCAGGCCACACAGAACAAACTGGACCCTGTCATTGGACGTGACAACGAGATCCGCCGTGTCATTCAAGTTTTATCGCGACGGACCAAGAATAATCCCGTGCTAATCGGTGAACCAGGCGTTGGCAAGACCGCGATCGTGGAAGGGTTAGCCCTGCGTATCGTGGAAGGTGACGTGCCTCAGAGCCTCAAGAATAAACGTGTTATCACGTTAGACATGGGAGCATTGATCGCGGGCACAAAATTCCGAGGTGAATTTGAAGAACGTCTCAAAGCTGTCTTGCGCGAAGTGAAAGATGCCGGCGGCAATGTTATTCTATTCATCGACGAATTGCATACCGTCGTGGGTGCTGGCGCTGCCGAAGGTGCCAGCGATGCCGCCAATCTGCTCAAGCCCGAATTGGCCCGCGGTCAATTGCGTTGCATCGGGGCGACGACGTTGGATGAGTACCGCAAGCATATCGAGAAAGATGCCGCGCTCGAGCGACGTTTTCAGCCAGTGTATGTGGGGGAACCGTCTGTCGAAGATACGATTACGATCCTTCGCGGATTGAAGTCTCGCTATGAAGCTCATCACGGAGTCAAGATACGCGATTCAGCCCTGGTAGCTGCAGCCAATCTTTCCAGCCGTTACATAGCCGATCGCTTTCTGCCGGATAAGGCCATCGACCTGGTGGACGAAGCGGCCAGTCGTTTGGCGATGGAACGTGAAAGCGTGCCGGGTGAAATTGATGTCGTCCAGCGTCGATTGCGTCAACTCGAATTAGCCCAGCGACAGTTAACTGAAGAGGGCGATGAGGCCACCGATGCTCAGTTGGATGATATTGAAGAAGAAATGGAAAAACTGCAACGCGAGCTGGCCAGCTTGCGCGAACAATGGGGCGCAGAAAAACTGGGCCTGAGCGACGTGCAATCCGTACGCAAACAACTCGATGAAGTGGAAGCGAGTTTTCGTAAGCTCGAGAATTCGATCAAGGAAAAGCAGTCCAGTGGACTACCTGTGCCTGAGACCGACTACCACCAGTTGTTTGAAATGGATAAACAGCGTGGCCAGCTGCGAGCGCAAATAGAAAGCGAAGAGCACGCCACGCCTCATCCAGCTAGCGAGCGCAAATTGCTACGCACAGAGGTGAGCGCTGACGAGATTGCTTCGGTCGTCAGTCAATGGACCGGAATTCCCGTCAGCCGCATGCTCGAGACGGAACGGGCCAAGTTAATCGTGCTCGAAGAACGTTTGCATCAACGTGTGGTTGGGCAAGAAAAAGCTGTGGAAGCTGTGGCCAACGCGGTGCGTCGTAGTCGCAGTGGCCTACAGGATGCCAATCGACCTATCGGTTCATTTTTGTTCTTGGGTCCCACGGGCGTGGGCAAGACCGAACTGTGCAAGGCACTGGCCGAGGTCATGTTTGATGATGAGCATGCCATGGTGCGATTGGATATGAGTGAGTTCATGGAGAAGCATACGGTCAGTCGGATGATCGGTGCCCCTCCTGGTTACGTCGGTTATGAAGAGGGAGGCAAGTTGACCGAAGCGGTCAGACGTCGTCCCTACAGCGTGATCCTGCTCGACGAAATCGAAAAGGCGCATCCTGAAGTGTTCAACGTATTGTTGCAGGTCTTAGATGATGGTCGATTGACCGATGGACATGGACGCACCGTTGATTTCACCAACACAGTGATCGTCATGACTAGCAATATCGGCAGCCAGATCATTCAAAAGCTAACCGAGGAAAATGCGGATAGCCAGGAAGTTGAATTGGCGGTGAAAGAAGCTTTACAAACACGATTCCTGCCTGAGTTCTTGAATCGCATCGACGACATGATTGTGTTTCAGCCTTTGGATCGGCACCAAATCCAAGAAATCGTGGGTTTGCAGTTGAAGCGTTTAGAAAAACAACTGGCTGCCAACAACATTAGCATGGAGATCACCGATGCCGCTGTTCGTGCGGTAGGCAACGAAGGTTATGATCCCGCCTACGGGGCTCGACCGCTCAAGCGAGTCATTCAGCGGCGTATCCAAAATCCGCTGGCTACAGAACTGCTGCGTGGCCGGATTAGCGAGGGTGGCCGAGTGCGCATCGACTACGTCGACGATAACTTTGTCTTCGAACCAGTGACGGCCAATGAACCGTCACTGGTAGAGTAACCAAACTCGGGCGTGGCCGAAAATCGCTACGCCCGACGTACGGGCAATCAGCACTTGCTCAGGCGACAGCGCGGGCCGCTGGCTGCGCGCTGTTGCAACAATTGGCCTCTCGAGGCCAGCTACATCGCCAAGCCATCTGTCATCAATTCCGACTCGAGCTGTTCGTGGGCCCGTAGTTGGGCATCGAAGTCGGCAGTAGCGGACAGCAACTCTATAAACTCGCGGTCAGCCACACCGCGATACTGAGCTTCTTCGGCGGTTTCGCACAGTTCGTGAATGAGCAGATACAACTCGCGATGTTGTTGTTTAGCCAATTGGGCTCGCTGGGCAATCAGCGGCGCGATTCCGCGGCAGCCTTCGATAAAACCATAGGCCTCTTCTAGTGAAAAGGCGAAAGCCAACTGGTCGCGCAGTTGGCTGAGCAGCGTGACCAGTCGTCGCGCGTTGACAGCGGAGCTTGACGCACTAGAACCAGTGCCACCGGAACCAGTGCCAACCTCGACCAACTGCCGCAGTTGATGAATGGTCTCCCAAAGTTCAACGTTCGACTCCTTCACTTCTTGAAGGAATGCCGCGTTGATCATCGTGGTCAGCGATTGAGTAACGACTGCCATGATTAAGTGTCCTTAATACTGGGAGAGACTTGGGAGTTCCAAACACAGCTCCGCTACCGCCTGCAATTCGTGATGAGATTTCAGAGATGGGTTGGCAGGCGAGCCGACTGCGTTGCGACGAGACCACCATTGTAGTGGACAGGCAGTTCAGAGAAAACAGCGCGCCAAGACGCAAAATTCGCATTCATGACTTAAGGGTAAATCCCAAGCCCTACAAGCGTTGCAGACGACGATTACTGCAGGCTGCTACCAAGTGTCGCACCCCTGGGAGTAGGGGGCTACAGCGAGTTTCTGCGCTGGTCACCTTACAAGTGGATATGGTCGCAGTGGTTGCGTGAAGGGAAGGTTGAGCTGATTTATCTCTATTGGGTTCGGCGCCAACTGGGCGGCAACTCGGGTTGCTGCCAGACACTCATGCCACCATCGACGAGCAAAGTTTGCCCGTGGATATGTTCGGCGTCGTCGCTCAGTAGAAACACGGCTGCTGGTCCGCAGCATTCGGGGCCGGGCACTTGTCCATTGGGCGTATGCAACTGCATCCACGCTTTGGCTTCATGGTCTTTTTCCAAGACGGGAGCGGTCAGTGGGGTGACCACCAGTCCAGGTGCAATCGAGTTGACACGAATCCCGTGGGGAGCCAGGGACACGCAAAGGCTGCGCACCATCATCCACACGGCACCCTTGCTAGAGTCGTAGGCTGAGTGATTCATTTCGGCCAATTGGCCGTTGATGGAGCCGGTGAAGAGGACACGGCCAGGCAGTTGGCGCGGAATCCAATGTCGTGCCCAAGCCTGGGTCAGAAAGTATCCGGCGGCCACGTTCAAACGCCATGTGCGTTCGAACGTTTGGTGATCCATTTCCAGGAATGGTTTATCCAAAAATGTGCCGGCGTTGTTGACCAAGAGCGTCAAGTCCGGCGCGACCGCCAGGGCGGCGGAGAAGAGCGTGTTGACCGCTGTTTCGGTATCGCTCATCAAATCGCAAAAGACAGTGTGGACAGTGGCCCCGGCGGCGCGGCAAGTGGCCACAGTGGCCTGTGACAGGGCATCATCGCGCAGACCGTGCAGCACCAGATTACCGCCGGCCTTAGCAATGGCCACAGCGATGGCTGCCCCCACGCCTTGCGTGCCCCCGGTGATCAAGGCGGTTCGGCCAACCAGTCGCATTTTCATGATCCTTCGTTAAGTCAATAGTTGCTGCTACATCCGGCGAGCGCGCAACCGTTCCAGCAGCGCCGCCAGTTCCACAACCGAAGCGACGCCCATGGTCTGGAGTATGCTGGATCGTCGGCGGTCCAGTGTCCGGGGACTGAGGGCCAGCTTGTAGGCGATGGCCTTGTTGGTCAGTCCACCGACCATGCACTCGAGGACTTCGCGTTCGTCGGAGCTTAAACGCTGCAAACGCTCCTCCGTCTCCGTCAGTTCTGCACGTTGCTTGCGCAGCATTTCGGAACGTCGCACAGCCCGACGAACTGCGGCTAGCAGATCGGCATGCTCATAGGGCTTTTGCAGAAGCGTGACCGCTCCTTGCTCCATCAACTGGACAGTTGTCGGAACATCAGCATAACCGGTGAGAAATACAATCGAAATGCTATCGTCGATTTCAAGCAGCTTTTTCTGCAGCTCAGGCCCATCAATGTTGGGCATGCGCACGTCGGACACCACGCAGGCTGCTACACCTGGTTTTAACGCTGCTAAGAACTCACTGGACGAAGAGAACACTCGACACTCGAATTCACCGATCCCTGTCAGGACTTTGGCGACCAACGTGGCAACCGACTCTTCGTCATCTACGACCCAAACTGTTTGACGCTCGTGCATTATTGGTCACTTCGAGCTTTGATGGCGGGCGACTTTCGTATATCTTAGGCCACTTGTCCGTTAGACAAAAGTACGGGCACGGTGATGTGGCTGAGACTCCTCGTGGTAGAGCCAGATCTGCCGAAGTCTTTTTCAGATGGATCGGACCGTCAACGCATTCTCAATGCTGGCCCCTCGGCACTTGAATATAGAGTGAACTTGATTGTGCTGATATTCATGCCACACCAAATTTACGAGCCTGGGGCCAGCTCATGGGAAATTCTCTCGTTAATCATCCAGCATCTATTTGGGGGTTAACAACCACTGAACAAATTCTGGTAGCCCTATTGGTAGTTGTCTGTCTCGCCTGTGTAGTGCTGTGGCGGGGCTGGCAGCGAGAAAGGCGGATTTCATGGACTGAAAAGCCGTTTTCTGTGCCCTACCGTGCATTCTCGCCACGTCTGGCAGTAGACCAGAATGCCGCTGAGCCGCGTGGCGCAGTTCAGTGTGCCGCAATTGAGTGTGCCGCAACTGAGTGTGTCGCAGATCCGTCTGTCGCGAACCCGTTGCGTCAGGAGAATGCTGATCGGCGTGATGCCGCCACGGACATGGAGCTGGGGGGCGTGCTGGCTCGCGAGGGGGCACGCGAAAACGCCCAGCGCTCAACGGTCGAACGCGCGTTGGCCGAGTACTCTCTGGCGGAAAACTCTTTGGCCGAGATCGCTAAGCATCTCCAGGAAAGCCAAGAACGCCTGGCTTATGCGCGGCGCATCGCTGGCTTGGGGACTTGGTTATGGGAGCCTGAGAGCGAAAAGGTTTCGTGGTCGCAAGAGTGTTATGAACGATTTGGACTAGACCCTAAAGAGTTTGTGCCTACGGTTACCTCCTACCTGGCATTACTGCATCCGGATGATCTGCCGCATGTCAAGCAATGTATCGCAGCAGTGCTGGCCGGTAGTGATCAATTTAACTACGACGCGCGGGTCCGCAAGTCCGATGGATCGATTGTCTGGATTCATGTGGTAGCCAAGGTTCAACGCGACGCTCAGGGACAGTTGCTGCGACTGGAAGGCATCGATCAGGATATTACACAACGCAAACACATCGAGCATGAATTGCGGCAAGCCCAAAAAATGGAGGCTGTGGGGCGTTTGGCTGGCGGCATCGCGCATGACTTCAATAACCTCTTGACGGTCATTAAGGGTTACTGCGAGTTACTGCTGAATTTTCAAGAAGATCGCAAAATGCCGCCGTCTGACTGGCAAGCATCTGTGGAAGAGATTCGCGATGCGGGCGATCGGGCGGCTCGGTTAACCCAGCAGTTGTTGGCCTTCAGTCGGCGCGCCATCGTGCAACCTCGCTCGCTGGATGTCAACAATTCGATCCTGGAAGCTCAATCGTTGATAGAGCGATTAATCGGCAAGCAAATTACGTTGAAGCTGTTGCTCTCACCAGATATAGCCCCTGTATATGCCGATTCGGCTCAGATCGAACAGTTGCTAATCAACCTGATCGTTAATGCTCGCGATGCTATGCCCGAAGGCGGTCAACTGAGCGTTAGTACTGAGCAGGTTGTGATGGGCGAATCAACCGATCACCTGGGCCGGCAAGTACGTCCTGGCAATTACATTTTGCTCACCGTCCGAGATTCAGGTTTGGGCATTTCGGAAGACTTGCAAGCCAGAATATTTGAACCCTTTGTTTCTACGAAGAACTCGGTCAGCGGATCGGGTTTGGGACTATCGGTTGTACATGGCATCGCCGCCGAATGTGGTGGTTACGTCGGCTTTGAAACATCCGCCAGTGGTGGCTCAACGTTTCGTGTACTGCTGCCAGTTTGCGATCCAGCGACAGCGCCTTTACTGGATGAACATAGTCGAATCGTTAGGCGAGATCTGACTATTTTGGTCGTCGAAGATGATGATGCTGTGCGCAATATCATCAGTAATTTGCTCAAGGCACAAGGTTATTCTGTTTTGCTGGCCAGTTCGGGTGCCGAGGCGATGGCCCTGGCTCAAAGGACATCCAAAGGAATTGATTTGCTGCTGACGGATGTGGTGATGCCCGGCATGAGCGGTCGCGAGTTGGCCGAGTTATTGCGAAGTAGCTGGCCTAACATGCGGATTCTGTTCATGAGTGGCTATACCGATGACACCGTATTTCGCCATGGAATTGTGAAACGTGATGCGTTCGTCGCCAAACCGTTTACGATCGATGCGCTGCGCAGCAAGGTCCAGGATGCGCTAACCCGCGCGTGAAGAAAAAAGGGGTCAGGTCTATTTAACCCTTTCGCTCCGCAGCTGCGGGAACTAACCCTCCCGCTGCGCAGCAGTGGGACGGTCGCCTGGCGTCAGCTCAGGCGGGGAGGGTGCCTCCCGTGCTAACCCAAGCATGAATCACCCCGCTGCGAACTCTCCTCTGCGGCGCGGGCACCCTCCCCGAAAAGACAGGCTTCAGCGCCTGTTTTTTCGACTCTCCCGGGCGCTGCGCTGGGAGGGTTAGTTCTGAGCGTGAGTGCGCGCAAATCTACACCGTGCCGGAAGTGTCCCATTCTTTGGCGAGAATTCGCCAGAGGATTCAACACGAGAAACTACGATAACCCTTGCATCAACGCACGTCAGGCACCGCCAGTTTGATGTGCGTCCCACTCCTGGAGCTAATGACTCAGGAGTGACATATACTTAAACCAGATGAACAACTGAGCTTGCAGAGTATCGACTCTGCATTTCCGCACAGGGGCGGCGGCATACGCTAGGGGCAAAACGCGATCTGATTTCAACAGGCTCGAATACTGTCGAATGAGGATTGCGTCTATAGTTTTGGTAGTCCGCACGAGGGGATCGCGGGCTATCAGGACAATGCGTGTGTCGCCGCATTTTATTCTTTGAAGTCACCGAGCGATCGCCAAATCGGCTCGCTCGGCTCTCCCGGCCCCCATGGCGCCCAGAATAACCTGCTCTTTGGCACCACTTCGCCACCCAGTGAAGAAAAGATTTAGTCGAATAGATGGCAGGCGTCTTCCTCGAAGCACCTCAGTTTCCGCGTTTGGCGAAACGGATGTGCGACGTCAACTGTCCATCAGTGGCTATCAGCGAAAAGTGGTTTATGCCGGTTTCCAATACAGATGTAGCCATCCGAGACCTCACGGTCGGAAAGGCTATGGACTGCGATATCCTTGATACTTCAGGGATCGTATTGCTGCGCAAGGGCTTGGTGCTCAGTCAAGATGTCGTCGATGGTTGGATGCGTCGCGGATTCGCGCGAGTTTTGCTGGGCGTGGCGGATAAAGGTTCCAGCGCCAGCCCACCACCGGATGATCAGTCGGCCGAAGCACATGCGGCGAGATTGATTCGACCTTATGACCCCGCTTTGATGAAAGAGCTCAGCCAAACCTTTACACGCGCTAAGCAAGCCATCGACGAAATCATCTTCCAACTGGCGGTCAAAGAAGTTCCCGAGATGGCAGCCTTGGAAGCTGTCTTTCAAACTTACGCTGGCGCCATTCAGAGAGACGAGGCAGCGGTGCTCAGTAGCGCTGCTTCCCAAAAAGTTGCACCCGGCAAACGGACCAATAGCAGCTTGGCTACCCGAAGTGTGCAGATGGCGATGCTCGGGGCTGTCACCGCATCCTGTATGGGCCTGTCCCGCGAAGAGATTCAGGATATCACTACCGCCGCAATGCTGCATGATATGGCCCTGTTTGAAGAAACGTTGGCCATGTTACAGAACGATTACACAACGCAAGATGAACGCCGTGAAGTGCTGTTTCGTCATGCCTTGCTGAGCGCTGAACTGTTCAGTCGTTGTCATGGCGTGTCCGACCTGGTGAGGGTTGTGATGACACAAGTCCATGAGCAAGTCGACGGGCGCGGTTTTCCACGCGGCTTACCAGGGCATCACTTGAACGTCCTCAGTCGCATCTTGAATATCGTCGATGCCTACCTGACGATGATTGAGCCGAACGATTCGCAACCCGCATTCGTGCCTTCCGATGTCATCGCCTATATGGTCAATCACACCAATGGCGGTTCGTTTGATCGCGACTGCATGAAAGGCTTCCTCAACGCAGTCTCCATCTATGCCGTCGGCTCAAAGGTTGAACTGGACGATCATCGTTCGGCCACTGTCCTGCGGAGTACACGTACCGATCCGCTCAGGCCCATCATCCGCATCGACGATGAATCGAACGCGATCGTCGACTTGCGACACAGCGATCACTATGTCTCGCGGCCCATTGTCGAACCAGATTTTCCGCATCGCAAGCGTTTACCTAAAGCCCAGATGCAAGCCGTCCTATGGAAGCCCATGTACTGACTGGGTAGCCACCGTCGCCAAACGGTGGATTAGACT
>JADLDX010000992.1 GCA_020846515.1 Pirellulaceae bacterium | reverse complement strand
TTAGTCGTCGACATCAGTATCGGAACGATCCATGGATTTTCAATGTGGTAGGACAAACGCTCGGGGTTTGCCTGGTCAGCTCATCAGACTGTACAATGTGCGGCAACCATCGAAGCGATGCACTCAATCACGGTGTCATTGAGCATGATCAAAAGCTCCTCAAGCCGCAGGTAATCATTAGTTACATCAACAGCGATATGTGCCCGGAGTCACCTCGGTGCTTGGACAAATCCTCGATAAAATCCGCGACTATTATGTCAGCCGCTTTATGGACGCGGTCAACGAACACTCCAGTACTGACGGTGTAACGGTTGCGCACGAGCCGGCCTTCTGCGATTCAAATGGCGATGTCGTCTGTGAAGGAGAACTTTCGCTGCCAGCACGTGGCGATCTGCTCCTCATCCGTGACGGAACCGTGTTTGATTCAGTTCGAATCGACACTTACGGAATGTTGTCTTTCGAACCTGTGGCGTTTGATTGGCCGGGAGGCAAATTAAACGTGCTGATGCGGCCGTTTCAATGGAATTGGATACAGTTACGGATCTTCGGCTTGGGCCCCGATGCCGATTGGACACCGATTCGCAACTGGTTCATCGGTTGGTTCCAGGAAAATGATCCAGACGCCTATGAGTTGCTCGGCGGCGTGCACTTTCTGTCCGATCCTGAACGTGGCGGCGAGTACACACAAGTGTCGATTGACCTTGGCACGGCTCCCGTTGAATCGTTTGAGGAACTACTGGACGCGATTGGTCAAATGGGAGCGACTTCTGTACAAATTGGACAGTTCGAGGAAGACTCCTAACAACACTCGCCGACTTCACAGTCCGTCAAATTTGAAACCCCAACTCGGCTTCACCGAAGGTAACAATCGGACAAGACGGTAGAGTTCCAATCGATCCTGACTGGTGACCGTTCGCGTACCAGTGGTCTTCATGTGATCGATGATCGAGATACAGTGGTTCAAGACGCTTTTGGTTGATACTAAACTGACCGGGAAGTCGCGGCCACCGACCGAGTAATAGTACATGGATTGGGCTAAGTGCGCCAACGCTTCTACATCTTCGCTGTACATGTCTACGCCGCGAGCATCACACAGGGCGTGTGTGGCTTCATGCACGACGATTGATTGCTGAAAGGCAGTCATCGCCGAGGTAAAGCCCAGCATCATATAGCCCCCCAGGTCTCCTGAATTGGTGTGGAAGTACTCGGCGCTGTTACCCTTGCCGGGATCATAAAACGCGACTAGTCGCCGATTGGCGAACCGATCACCGAGCATTTGATAGTCACCGGAACGAATCTGGTATGCGCCCATCGTAAAGTAGACGTTATTGAGAACCGGCGTCATCAGCGTGGAAACGACGGACTGGAGCAAACCATCGCTGGGATCACCTTTCATGGGTTGCGTTATTGGTCCACAGAGTGCGGACAGGGTCGGACCACCCGGGTCGACGCGTCCATCTGGAGACTTGTGTCCGAGGAAGATTGCTTGAAACCATTTGATAGCCGCCTTTGTGTATTTGCCGCAATCGCCATCTACAACTAAGACATCGCCGGGTAGCTTGCCGGCCTTGATGAATCGGTTGAGTAGATCTTGAATGATGCGAACATCCGAGGCATGGTTCGTTCCGTTCTTTCCAACGCTGTTTTTCATGGCAGTACCCTAAATCAAGTTTCCGCAGAAAAGAGTTTTTGAAAAAGTGCGCGCCACGCGGCACGTCCTGATTCTGCCGTTGCGAACGCTCGTTTCGATAAGTAAACGTCCATCTTTCGCAGCCATACGCTGGCCAACTCAAGCAGGCTGCGATCTGGATGGGCTGCATGCCTACTCCTATCTTGAGTTAGGCGCAAAGAGTGGTCCTGTTGTGCGCGCGGCTGAAAAGAAATCCATTTGCGGGTGGCCAAACGCGCCAGACATTGTATGGCTTAAGATTGGGTTTGATGGATCGTGAAGTTGGTGCTCGTGATGCGCGTGGCGTCAACTATTTAATGGCGTACGCGAGCGTAGCGACGTGCCCAATAGCCATGAAAAGACAAGCATTGTGATCGGCATTGCGATCAACATACCCCGAAAATCCCCAGAGAATTCAAGGGGAGCTCGCGCGCCATCCACTTTGACTACACGCTCCCAGGCCAACTTCGTAATGCTCTCGCCCTGGTGAACTGACTTGTAAAAGTATTCGTCAACTTGGATGGACTGCCCATTGTCCAGATGGATGAGATAGACATCATCCACACCTGGCTGCTTCTCTATAAGTCGCACCTTGCGGTGGATAACGCCATCCATAGCCAGCGGAATCGTCGACCGAGACGCGGTTGTCCACAGATTCCAGCCAGCGAAGAAGATGCCGAGCAAATACAACAAAATGATTGGCAGAATTTTATGTCGCGGCAAAATACACTCCTGCGATCAGGAAAGCAGCAGCACATGCCATCACCTTGCCGAGTAAGGCGTCCGTTGTGTCGGCGAATTGTGATAGCCTGATCACAACCAGACCAGCGAGGATCGCGCCGAGATTTTGATTGCAGTAATCGACCTCATCGAATTTGGCTAGAGAAAAAACTGTTGCTTCTAAGATCGTACCCATACCGATGCATGCAACTGTGCCAACCAAAGCCATGGCCGACGCGTATCGATGAAATTGCGTTTGCAAAATTGCAATCGCAAGCGCGTGAGCGCTCAAGGTCCCTCCATAACCAGCGGTAAAGTGCCCTAGATAGTCGGGGCGGTACCCAAGTAGCAGCGCAAAAAGTACTGATACGAACAACGGTGATAGAGTTATCAATACAACCGCACGACCGTGTTGGGTTTTCAATCTCTTGCTCCTGACCAACGAGAGAAACTGCACCATCACCGGTCTTGTTCCTTCCGGGTACGAAACCGTCGAGTTCAGTTTTGGACTCTGCATTACTGAACACACAAATGTGGCACAAGTTTCGTGGCTAATCATCCCGCTGCGCAGAAGCGGAACTAACCCTCTTGCTGCGTAGCAGCGGGAGGGTCGACTGGCGTCAGCTCAGTCGGGGAGGGGGCGTGCCTTGCTAACCCAAGCTCGAACCACTTCGCTGCTAACTCGTCGTGCGGCGCACGCACCCTCCCCGAAAAAACAGGCTGCAGGAGCGCCTGTTTTTTCGACCCTCCCGGGCGCTGCGCTGGGAGGGTTAGTTCTG
>JADLDX010000991.1 GCA_020846515.1 Pirellulaceae bacterium | reverse complement strand
TCAGTCTACGCAAACACTTACGGCCGACCGCATACGCATCGCCTTTACCAATGACGCATTGGTCAATGGCACACAGGATCGAAACTTGCATGTGGATAAAATCATTCTCGATGGCGTAGTCCATCAGACGGAATCACCCACCGTATTCTCTACCGGTACTTGGTTGCCGGCCGACGGTATTCAACCTGGTTACCGCTTGAGCCAAACATTGCACGGCAATGGTTACTTTCAATACGCGACTGGTCCAGGATCGCTGGTCGAGATCTATGCGGCCGGCAAGACTGGTTTGGAAAACATGTCGCTGGTCATCAATCAGGCGACGGCCAATGAATGGAAAGCCATTGGCGGCGATGCATTGGCGGCTCAGTACGGCCGATTTGCATATCGAGCCCCTGTCCGCGTAACTGCGGACCAAGTCCAACTCTGGTTCACAAACGATGTTTACGAGCCACCGGTTGATTACGACTTGAGAATAGATCGCATCGTCATCGATGGAGTCACCTACCAAACAGAAGCGGACACCACTTATTCCACCGGCACGTACGTTCCAGCCAATGGTCTCGTACTGCCAGGATTCTGGCAATTGGAATGGCTGAACTCCAACGGTTACGTGGAATACCTCAGCCCCATGCGCCGACCTGGATCGATTGGCCTGGCGTCGAGTGTGATCGCAGCGCGTGAGGGCAGTCCTAAAGTCGACATCGCGATCGTGCGCAGCTCTGGTTCCGACGGTACCGTGTCTATCGACTACAAGCTCAACTCTGGCACAGCCATCGCTGGCAGAGACTTCCAGGCGGTTGGCGGCACGATTGTTTTTGGGCCGGGCGAAGTACGCAAACTTGTATCGGTGCCAATCCTGAACGATGCAACGATCGAATCGCCAGAGTCATTCAGCCTGGTCATCGAAAACCCAAGCGGTGGTGCTCGATTATTAGCGCCCCGTACAGCCACGATCACCATTACCGATGATGATTTACTGTTACCAGACTACGACGATTTTGCCACGACGCAAGGCATGCGGATCAATGGCAATGCCTCGGCCGCCTTTAGCACCATTCAACTAACCAACAACTTGCCCAATCGACGTGGTTCCGCTTTTTACACCACGTCAGTACCGATCCAAGCGGACAGCTCGTTTCAGTCTTTCTTTCAGTTTCGCACCACACCGGTCACCACCGGTGGTGACGGATTTGCTTTTGTCGTGCACAACGACAGCCGGGGCGCAACTGCATTGGGTACGGGTGGCGCTGGCCTGGGCTACGCCGGGATACAGAATAGTTTGGCAATAGCCTTTGATACCATTCGCAAGCCTTCGGACTTGAGTGAGAATCACCTCTCCATCTATCGAAATGGAGAGGTATCCGCGCCCTTGGCCACGATGAATATCAACCAGGATTTCAATACGGGCAGTCCGAACTACGCCTGGGTGGAGTACAACGGGGACAGCGATACTCTGTCGGTATACATTTCCTCGACGACGACGAAACCAGCCACGCCTACCCTGACCACGGAAGTGGCTCTGCGCGACCAGACAGGCAGTCGAGCCTTCTTTGGATTTACGGCCGCCACTAGTGGTCTACATCAAGCACATCGCCTGTACAGTTGGCAACTGAACTTTGAGCGGCCAGCGCCGTTGCCTGGAAACGCGCCGCCAACTGCCTTGGTCAATGAGCCACTGGTGACAGGTTTGAGTCTGCCCACAGCGCTCGCCTTTGACCCTAGCGGACGAACACTCTATGTTGCTGAAAAACAAGGCCGCGTGGTAGCCATTCGTGATGGGGTAACGCAGACTCTACCGTTCATCGACTTGTCGGACGAAGTGAATTCCATGAGCGATCGTGGATTGCTGGACATCAAGCTCCATCCGAATTTCCCGAGCACGCCCTATGTTTATCTGTTGTACACCTATGACCCGCCCGAAGTATTCCAGCATGTCAGCGATGCCTTGGCAGGCCCGGATGGTGTGGGCAATCGGGCTGGCCGCCTGGTGCGTGTTACGGCGGATGTGAACAACGACTATTTAAGGGCGGTCAGTGGCAGTCAGGTCGTTTTGCTGGGCACCAATAGTACTTGGAATAATTTCAACGCGTTTGTGAACAGCACCATTGATATCGACGAGCCCGAAGGTGGTATCGACGCCAATGGCAACTACATCGCGGACTTCATCAACAGCGACAGCGAGTCGCACTCGGTAGCTGGCTTGGCTTTTGCACCCGATGGATCGTTGCTGGTAGCGATCGGTGATGGAGCCTCTTACAACACCGTCGATCCTCGCGCGGTGCGCGTACAAAGTGTGGACAGCCTGTCAGGTAAGGTGCTCCGCATCAATCCACTAAATGGGCGCGGGTACGCTGACAATCCCTTCTATAACGGCGACCCAACCAGCAATCGTTCCAAGGTCTACCAATTGGGACTTCGCAACCCGTTTCGCTTCACCGTTAACCCAGCCAACGGGCAAATCTGGATTGGTGAGGTTGGCTGGACCCAATGGGAAGAGATCAATACGGGCCCAGCTGGTGCCAACTTTGGCTGGCCCTATTATGAAGGATCGAGTGGGGCAAACGCGCGCACGATCAGTTACCAAGATCTACCGCAGGCCCAAGCATTTTATGCGAGTGGCCAAATCGCAATCCCTTCCGTCTACGCATTTAATCACGCGGCAGATGGCATGAACGCCATCATCATGGGCCAATACTACACCGGTAACGCCTATCCTGCAGAATATCAATCCAGCATTTTCTTCAACGACCTGGAGCAGGGGATCGTGCGCGTGGCCAGCGCGTCGGTGGATGGCCAATTGACCAACGTTCGCGTATTTGCAACCGGTGCAAACTACGTGGTGCAGTTAAGCCAAGGTCCCGATGGCAATCTGTACTATGTCGACCTGGACGACGGGGTCATCGGGCGTTGGAAGTATGTCCAGTCCAACGACTCGCCAGATCTTTTGCTCGCCCAGGCACAGACCGAACCGACCGCCATATCAATGGCGATGAGTGCGCCAGTGATGGCGAGTTTGGCATGGTCCTGGCCAACCGCAACCGATGCCCCAAACGCCACCCAGCCGAGTTGGCAGACCATAATCACGCCAGAACCGGTCGCCAGCCCTTTGGCGCTGCCGGGCTCAAGCGTTCATGGTACGGGGGTTATGCTTCCAGCCGCCAAGGCGACGATTCACTCCGAGACCGACAAGTTGAAAATTCAATCTTCGACCATTCCGTCGGCGGGTGTAAAAATCGAAGCACTTCAGGCGGACAATGTCTTTGAACAAGTGCCAGATTGGCTGTAGATCTAGCGATTGTTTAACAAGATGGCCTCGTAGCTAACGCTGCCAAGCTGCCAAGCGGTGGTAATTCGATGCGCCCCTCCACCGTCTGGCGACGGTGGCTACGATGATTCAGAGCCACACGTCCACCGTCTGGCGACGGTGGCGACGGTGTCGACGGTGGCTACGGTGGCGACGCGACGAATTCAGGAAGGCTTTTGTCTGGACTCACGCGCGTTTCGTATGGCTTGAGCAAACTCCATGACGGCAGGTGGGTGAATGATACCGGTGCGATGAATGAGGTACATGGTGGCTTGACCGAGATAGGGCGTCATGTTGCGTTCGATGAGGTCGGGATGTTTTTGCTGACCGTCGGTACCCAAAAGCAGCGCGCTCCCCAACTGCTGACGCACACAACTGCGGACGACGGCGGAATGCCGGGCTTCGACCCAACGCGGTTCGTTTTGATCCAATTCCAGGGCCATGATCTGCTCACTGCCGGGCAACTCATCTAGCATGGAGCGGGTGCCAATCAATGGATAGGGTTTTAAGTCTTTCAGAGCAATACTGCGTTTGCGAGCTAAGGGATGTTTGCGATGCATAACTAGCATCACGTCCAATCGATACCATGGCTCGACCGCTAGGAGCGGAAACTTTGAGCGGACTTGCGCGGTAATCAACGTAAAGCCTAGTTCTACAGTGCCTTCGTCGACCAGACTCGGTACTTCTTCGGCGGGTGCTTCAATCAGACCAAAGCGGACGCTTGGATAACGTTCCAAGAACTGGGGGATACATGGCACGACTTCTTCGGACAAGGGACGCGGCGATGCGGCGATGCGAATGGGTACTACGGCATCAGCAATCGCGGCTCGAAATCGACTGGGCAAGTTCAACACGTTCACAATGCTCGGCGCTGCCAGGCGTTCGAGTATTTCCCCTTCGGCTGTCAGCTCACAACCACGTCGTCCAGTGCGTATCAACGACACACCTAAGAGCCGTTCGAGTTCGTGAACTTGTTTCCAGATGGTGGGCTGTGAAAGATCCAGTGCCTCGGCGGCGGCGGTCAAGCTGCCCCGTCGTGCGGTCTCGACAAAACTGCGTATTTGATTGAGCGTAATCTCAGCATCATATCGATCTGTCATGGACATCTACTCAAAGTGCGAAAGGTGAACAATGGGCCATGGGTGACTCTTAGGGACTGTCGGGTGCCCCACCCCAAAAGTCACTTGGCGAACTTATCGAACTTATCGAAACCTTGTGACTTT
>JADLDX010000990.1 GCA_020846515.1 Pirellulaceae bacterium | reverse complement strand
TGTCGCGAGAGCCAATGTTCAATTGGTTGGGCGATGATTTCGTGTTGTCGCGTCGGCTTCTTCGTCATGAGCTGCCTAAGGGTATCGCCTCGATCGTCGATTTGACTTGTGAATTTACGGAACCCAAGGACGGCTGGGACGTCCAGTCGTATACCTGCTATCCGATGCTGGATGGTTCGGCACCGAGCCCAGATGAGATTCGGAGCTTGGCAACCCAGATTATTCAGATGCCTAGACCAGTGCTGATTCATTGCGCCCAAGGTCATGGGAGAACTGGTCTAGTAGCAGCGGCAGTATTGCTGGTGTCAGGACGGGCGCAAACGTCAGACGATGCGATAGCGATGGTGAAGGCAGTCCGCCCGGGAGTGGAATTGAATCGAATACAACGTTCAATCTTGGAACAGTTCCAGTGAACCAGGATCAATTCGAAGCAAACCTTCGCTTGCACATCGATCGGCTGCGTGGATTGATCGATGTGGTAGTTATCGAAAGGCCAATGTCCATCCACGCAAAAATCGAATACTTCGAAGCGAACAATTCAGAAAGCCCAGAGGTTCCAAGTACCATAGTTAGTTGTGTCAACCGATTTCGCGATAGCTCCGTTAGCCACTTGTTTCCCAGGGAAAACCGCATTCTTTCAGAATTCGTCCACCACGTGACCTAAGGTGTCACGAGGCAAGCTGATAACTAATTGTGTTGGGACGCGGCAATCCAACGACAACACTTCGCCGCAGCAATCGAACTCATGGAAGAATGAAAATGCTAGTTCTAAGTCGCAAAGTTGGTGAGAAGCTAGTTATCGACGGCAATATCACTGTTGAAGTTGTCCGTATCCAAGGCAATCGCATTACCCTCGGCCTAGTCGCGCCAGCGAATGTCAAAATTCTGCGTGGCGAACTGAATCAGAAGCAGCCTGTGAACGAAAAGGCGGAATCTGGCGTAGAGCATGGCCTGCTGGTTGCCTGCTAGCCATCGCGCATTGGTCGGTGTAATTTTGGAGTGCTAGATAGTCCTAACTTTGAAAACCAAACGAATAGACAAACGCTATGTTCAGGTCGAACTGCGCGGCACTTAGAATGCCGCAATAACTGGTTGGTTGCGTATCGAGGTCATTTTGGCTTCGGGTACTTGGGTTTCAAAGCCAGCTGCTTCCATAACCTGCGTTGTCGAATCCAACTCGTCTCGATCGCGATCTGACGGAGTTCGCTCTCCGGAAGCGGTGGCTCTGCAGTCTGACTGGGTTCAAGTTCAAGTATGGCTTGTTGAATGTCGGGAGCAAGGTTCAGGAGGTTGAGAATCTGTGTGACGCGGGCTCGGGTGATGCCGGCGGTGCGAGCAATCTCTGCTTGATCTTTCACTTGACCAGTGGCCAGCAGATGTTCTAAGCGGATGGCCAGGGCCATCAGCTTGGTAATGTGGGGCACCCGCGGTGGTGCTGGAGCTTTCCTCGGACGCGGCGAGGTGACTCGCTGGCGCCCATGCGCAGTGGCCATCGTTTCGAACTTGACTTGGATGTGGTTCATGCGGTTCCCAATTTGTGGTTAGGACTAGAGGACTGGGTAGCGAAGGATTTCAGGCCGGTTGGGCTGAGTGTGATGGAAAGAGTGCTGTCACTGGGATCGTGCTCGATGCTTGTCACCAACAACGTCATCAGACGACTTCGTTCACCCATCGTGAGATGTTCCCAAAGTGACTCGAGGTTTTTGATCGCGGCGAGGATGGAAGGGCGGTCGGGCGCGGCGGCTTGGATCTTTGCGAGCTGCTCTTTCAATTCGTTTCGCCGGCGGACGTCGCGAGTGTATTGTTCGGTGAATGAGGCGAGCGATTCGAGCCTCGACGGTTCGCGCGTGGCATTCTCGGTGGGAGTCGAAAAGGCATCGATCGCCCGCTCAGTGTTGCGAATGCTAGCGGTTAGCGCTACGAGTTCCCGCTGGAGTTGCTGGCCCTGCTCGGCGACCGACTTGCGAACTCGCAGACAGGTTTCGTTGAGTAGGGTTTCATCAATCGTCAATGATTGAAGTTGCGCGATGACAAACCGTTCGACTTCGTCCGCCGGCAGCGACGGGCGTGGGCAAGTCTTGTGGCCTCGCTTGGATGCTTTGTTGCAGACGTAGTAGCGGTAGCGTTTCCCGCGACCGCTGCCGCCACTGGTTGCGTGCGTCATCAGCGCGTTGCAGGCGGTGCATCGCAACAGACCAGCCAACACACCTGAAGACCTCCCGTGGACGCGATCCCCAAAGTTGACGCGGCCGGATCTCAGTTTCAGCTTCACAGCCGAAAATACTTCCTCCGCGACGATGGCGTCATGTTCGCCTTCGTAGACGTCGTCGTGATGGGTGACTTTTCCAATGTAGGTTGGATTGGTCAACAGTGCGTGCAGCGTGTTCTTGCCAAACGGGCCGCCGCCAAGTGATTTTCCGCTCTTGGTGACCCACAGTTTTGTTTGCCATCCGTGCGACTTGATCGCTTGGACGGTTCCAATCAATCCTTCGTTCTCAAGGTACAGGCTATAAATCTGACGAACACGTTCAGCTTCAACCTCGTTGACAACCAGCTTCTTGGTTTCACGGTTGAGATCGTAACCGAGAATGGGCCGTCCTCCAAGATATTTGCCTTTGCGTCGAGCGGCAGCCATCTTGTCGCGAGTTCGTTCACTGATGATCTCCCGTTCGAACTGGGCGAATGATAGCAGGATGTTGAGCGTCAGTCGGCCCATGCTGGATGTGGTGTTGAACTGTTGTGTGACGGAAACGAAGGAAACCCCCGCATTGTCGAACGTTTCCATGATTCGCGAGAAGTCCATCAACGAACGGCTGAGTCGGTCGACTTTGTATACGATGACACAGTCGACCTTGCCGGCCTTAATGTCGTCCATCAAACGTTTCAGAGCTGGCC
>JADLDX010000989.1 GCA_020846515.1 Pirellulaceae bacterium | reverse complement strand
GAAGCATTTTTGCTCGTGAAACCCGGCATTTGTAGCGGTTGGGCGCAAGCCCTCCGGTTCCTATAACTACCGGGATATACCGGACGGCTTGCGCCGTTCCGCTTCTAAAATGCTTCACAGCGTTGGGTAAAAGGGCGGTGACAGCGCCACCGCCAGTTGCTGAGCTTAGAATTTATACCTTCGTTTGCTCGTTTACCCTCTACTGACTTAATCGTCGTCTCAGGGCTTCAACGGGCAACGGAATAATGGTAGGCGCCGAAACCAAATCCGTACGCAGAATATCAAACGGAGCTTCGGGTTCTTCCGATTGCTTGTACTGCACAATGTAGGCACCGACCTGCAAATAATCGGTTTGCAGTACTGGTGGCCAGAAATCTTCGCCACGGTTGGACAGCGTGCGGGCCAACAATCGCGTGGCACGACCACTAAATCCACTGAGCACCATTTCCAGACGGCCCAGCGATTCTCGATAGATATAGAACACCAAAGCAGTATCTTGCCCGCCAGCATATGCCCAAGTTCCGTCGGCCTGCTCGTAATAAATCCCTGGCAATTCGGCTTTGTCATGAGCACTTAGCTGCATGCCGGCCGATGCGCAAGAAGGATGGGGGTCATGATCTCGATAACGCAAGAAAAATGGACATGGACGCTCGGATGCCCGACCGATTTCGTCCTGCGATTCAAAAGGAGTGGCCCCAAACGTCTCGGCCAAAACCAATTCAACCACCGGGTTACTCTTCACGCTGCCCAAGCAGATCAATGCTCGGTCGCCGGTGGCACTCTTGTAGTCTTCATAAATCGAATTGGCCCGCTCTATGGCTTCTTGCTGTGGCACAACGCCCGGGCTCCACACCAATGTCTGCTTGAGCAACTCAGGGTGCGTTGGCAAATCGCTGCGCGGTTGCTGCATCGATCGAGCGAGCTTATCGGTGCCACCGAGCGTGGTTACACCGCTGAGCATTTCGCCCAGCAGTACAGCATCCGAAGCGACCACCCAAGCCGTATCGGGTGTGTCATCTTTCTCAGGCCGGCGCACGCCCACGCAGATCTCCAAGCGTCGTCGTCGAGCCAGCAACTCCCAAAAGTGTTCGGGCTTGACCGCAAACAGCGCCCCGGGCAACTGATCGGCCGAGGCATAGCCATGTTCGACCAAATAGTCACAAAGACGGGAAAGAGCCTCCAAAGGAATGTATTTGGCTTCATTCTTTAGAAGTGAGGCCACTTGATGGCGGTCCAAGCCGGTGTACTCAACAATGTTCTTGATCGTTCCCGGTCGCTTCTTGCGATCAGGCGTGTGGCCCAGCAGTTCGGCCAAGCGGAATTCGTAACGCATTTAAACTCTCTTTAAGAGGCGGATGTCTGCCGCTAATCGCAACAGGGTTCCCGCCGAGAATGTGCCACTCAATAACACAGCACCGACCGCCCTCGGCTTCAATGTTAGAATATCCACCCTAGGGCAAGAATGCTACTAGGCCGAGGAAAAAAGTTTAACTTCCCAAGAGTCTGGCAACGATTGTGCGGGCTTCCGCCGTCTCGGTCGTGCCTTCCACAATCGTACGACCATCCCGAAAGACGGTCAGCACATGGGTGTCCGTTTTGAGTCGCAACAGAAATGGGTTCTTCGTAAGCGTGCCTACGCTTTGCAGACGCGCAGAGAGTTGATCCAAGTCGACGATATCCGTGGCTGAGGCGGCCGATAGCTGCACCGCATTTTTGCCACAAAGCACCGTGGTTTGCACAGCGCGCTCGCCAGATAAAAATGGGAACTCACGGCCAGTGCAGGCTGGGCAACTACCAGCCGCTCTCAGCGCGTCGAGCGATAGCATACGACAACTAGTGTGCCAAGTGTCGATCGTGATCAACTGGCGACAAACGGCCTCTCGATGACCACTTAAGATCTTCAACGCTTCGGCCGCTTGCCAACTGGCAATGACTCCAATTGCTGGACCAAGCACACCCGCGGTGTCACAAGTGGGCAGGGCATCTCGCGGTGGCAATTCAGTCACCAGGCAGCGAAAACAGGCTGTTTCCCCGGGCAAAATAGACATCACTTGACCGCTGGAACCGAGACAACCGCCATGCACCCAAGGCACGCGATGCACCATGGCATAATCATTGATCAGCAATCGCGTTTCAAAGTTATCAGTGCCGTCAAGAATCAGATCTACATCCGCCGCTAATCGCTGGATGTTGAGGTGCGTAACGTCTTCGACCAAGGGTTCAATTTCGATCTCGCTGTTGATCGCCCGCAGCGCCGTGGCGGCGGCGATGGCTTTTGGTTCACTATTGCGAGCATCCTCTTCGGTAAACAAAGTTTGACGTTGGAGATTCGTATGCTCCACCCAGTCGCGATCCACGATCCGCATGTGCCCCACGCCCGAACGAGCCAGACGTTCGGCGATGACACTGCCCAGCGCCCCACAACCGCACACCAAGACTCGAGAGGCTTCGATTCTCTGCTGTCCGTCCACTCCCAAAGACGCGAACTGAGCGGCACGACGATACCGAGCGGACGAAGAACTCAAAGCTACCCTCCAGACACAACTAAAGCCAAATCTGCAACGACTCTATTCTATCCGAGGTCGGGACGTTGCACGTATGCCCGACTACAGATACCGGACCGAGATATTCCGATACTTAACGGAGTTATAGCGCCGCGTCGTCGCGCGGACGTTGGCTGACTAAACCACTCCCCAGTATTTGCTGCGTACCGCACGCTGGTGAAGTTGACGCACAGCGTGTTATAGTGTTGGCCAATCTGGCCCCCCTTACGCGCTTCGATTGAAAACCCAAATGTCCAACGAGCAAAACCAGCCTGCCATCCAAGCCTACCAACCGCCCAGCGATTTCGGACCAGCCTCGATCACCACCAGTCACTACATCTGGGTCGTCGTGATGCTTTTGTGGCCGGTCGCGCTGCTGAATTATTTGGATCGTCAGATGATGGCCGCCATGAAGGCCTCGATCATGCACGACATTCCCTCGATCGCGATCGAAACCAATTGGGGGCTGCTCCTGGGTTGCTTTAAATGGGTCTATGCCGGACTCAGTCCGTTCGGTGGCTACTTTGCGGACAAATTCAGTCGGCGTTGGATCATTGCCGTCAGCTTGCTCGTTTGGAGTGGCGTTACGTGGTTAACAGCCCATGTGACCAGTTTTGAACAATTGCTTTGGACCAGGTCGCTTATGGGCATCAGCGAAGCCTGTTACATACCAGCCGCCCTGGCCTTGATTGCTGATTTTCATAGTAAGCTGACCCGATCGCGGGCCATTGGCATTCATCAAACAGCCATTTATGCAGGCCTCATTCTTGGAGGCTTCAGTGGCTATGCTGCTGAATCCCCGAACTTCGGCTGGCGCATGGCGTTCACGGTGGCAGGCATGGTCGGCGTGGCTTATGCCTTCCCGCTCTGGTATTGGCTGCGGGATGCCCCGAAGCAACCTCAGTTCGAATCGACTGCGAATCCGAATGTGACTGCGAATGCGACGAGTGTTCCTCGTTCTGCGGCGCGCGTCAGTGAGCTCTTGGGCAGTGTGTCTTTCTATCTGTTGGTGGCATACTTCACCTTGCCGGCCATAGCCGGGTGGGTGGTCAAGGATTGGATGCCTGAAATTTTGCGCACGCGATTTACCCTTGGGCAAGGCTTGGCGGGTGTATCAGCTGCCTTGTATGTGAACCTAGCCGCGCTCGGTGGCGCGTTTCTAGGTGGTTGGTTAGCCGATCTGCGCATGCGAACATCGGTCCGCGGTCGCATTCAGGTAAGCGCCGCTGGTATGCTGATGATTGTGCCTGCGCTTCTGGGGATTGGCTATGCGCCTACGCTAACCGTGGCCGTTTTGTTTCTCATCTTGTTTGGTTTGGGATGGGGATTTTTTGATTGCAATAACATGCCGATCCTGAGCCAGATTGCGAGACCCGAGCTGCGCGCGACGGGATACGGTATCATGAATTTTGTCAGCATCAGTTGCGGTGGTTTCGCTGACTTGATCTACGGTGTGTGCCGCGATCAAAAGCTGGGAGACCATGTATTTTTTGGAGTTGTAGCCGTGGCTACACTTTTTTCAGCTGGCCTGGTCCTGCTGATAAAACCGAGGCCTGAACTGGGTTAACCCAATAGAAACAGGGATGAGTTGACTTATGCATCGTCGACAGTTCACACAATCGCTCCTGGTTGGTGGTTTGGCCGCCACGTGTTGGCCTTGCACTTCAATCGCTCAACTTCAAAAGAGTGATTTGGCGAAGGTGGCTACTGGGCGCCGCGCCGTGGCGGCCACCGTCCACCCTTTGGCCACTCAAGCGGCCATGAGCGAGTTTCGACGCGGCGGAAATGCCATCGATGCGGCCGTGGCTGCGTCGCTCATGCTGTCGGTCGTCGACATTCATAACTCTGGTTTAGGTGGTGGTGGCCTGGCGCTCATTCGTACTCCCAAGGGCGAAATCTTTGCGCTCGACGGCCGCGAGCGCGCACCACTAGCCGCATCGCCCGAGACCTACATCCGCAATGGTCAGCCCGATCCGTCGCTTAGTCAGACGGGGCCGCTGGCATCGGGAACGCCAGGCCTGGTGGCTCTCTTAGATCAATTGTCCAAGAAGTATGGGACTCTGGGCTGGAAAGGGGGACTGACACTAGCCGCCGAAGTGGCCGCGCGTGGTTTTCCGATCGATGCCCCGTTGGCGCGTAACCTGACTGCCAACTCCGTCACATTAAAGAAATTCCCCGAGTCGGCTCGTGTACTGCTCAAGGACTCAGGGGAACCCTGGGCGGCGGGTGAAACACTCGTGCAGACCGATTTGGCCAATACGCTTGAATGCTTGGCTCAAGAGGGCAGCGATTGGTTCTATCGCGGTCCCTTCGCCCAAGCCACTGCTAAACTGATGAAGGCGAGCGGCGGCTTGTTAACGGCCGAGGACTTTCGACAGTATTACGTCGCCAATCGTCCGCCCATCGAGTGCGTCTATCGAGGCCACCGCGTGGTTGGCTTTCCACCACCCAGCTCGGGCGGCATTCATATCGCGCAGATGCTCACCATGCTCAGCGGGATGGATGTCAAATCGATCTTTGCCGAATCGCCAGCGCGCGGCTTACACTTGTTAGCGGAAGTCATGAAGCGAGCCATGGCCGATCGCGCTCACTGGTTGGGCGATGCGGACTTTGCGCCTGTGCCACGCACTCTGCTGGATGCAAATTACTTGAGTGGTCGAGCAGCATCGATCGACCTGAAACGCAGCTCTGTAGTCCAAGGACATGGTCAACCCCCCAATTCATCGGAAGATCTGTTCGCGCCCGGTAAACATACAACCCATCTAACGACGGCCGATGCCGAGGGCTACGTGGTTGCATTAACACAAACGGTAAACACATCCTTCGGTTCGAAGATGATGGTTCCGGGTTGTGGTGTCTTACTGAACAACGAAATGGATGACTTCAGCCTGGCGCCAGGCGTGCGCAATGCCTTCGGGTTAGTTGGTTCCGCCGCCAATGCTGTGGCTCCTGGCAAACGACCGCTATCGAGCATGAGCCCGACGATCGTGCTGGATGGACAAGGCCAATTTGAGCTTTCCTGTGGCGCGGCAGGCGGCCCCAAGATCATTACGACCACGCTCCAAAATCTGGTGCGCGTCCTCGATTTGGGTCAAACCATCGACGCGGCTCTTGCATCACCTCGCGTGCATCATCAATGGTCACCGGATTTGTTGGCCTACGAAGATAGTTTGCCGGCCGACATCGCTCAACAATTCGCGAGTATGGGTCACCAACTGGACAAAGGTAAAACATTGGCCGTGGCCCAGGGCATCACCCGCAATAGCGACGGAAGCTTTACGGCCGCTTCCGATCCACGCGTGCCCAGTCAGGCAGCCGCTGTGTGAGATCACTGGGGACTGCGGCTGGGGAGTGAGGTAACAACGAACAGGTACCCATGTCTTGGCCACCCGGAGTGATTTCTACTCGCTTTGGCGAACCGACGGCTGGGTCAAGTGCTTGCTGGCCTAAACACGTGGACGCATCCACGTGCTTAGCGACTGAATTCCAAAAGCTCTTGACGCATTTCCTGAAACACGGCCTGCCAGTTACTGAGCGTCGGCTGACGGAACAGGCGCACCGAAGGATACCAAGGCGAGTCGCTGCGCGCGAGCAACCATCGCCAGTCGGGTATGTAGTTCAGAGCAATCCAACACTTCACGCCCAATGCTCCAGCCAAGTGTGCGATCGAAGTGTCGCTGGTGATCACAAGATCCAATTGTCGCATGATGGCTGCTGTATCCATAAACGCGCCGCTGGATTGATCGACGTTGTCGCCAAAGTTTCGCAGTGGTGCAGCGCCGCGCCACTGAGCGATCTGCTCCACTCCAAAGCCGCTCTGCAAACTGTATAGTTCGACCTTTGGCAAGTCGGCCAGAGCTTCAAAATGCTTCAGCGGGATACTGCGAAAGATATCTGCTTGATGATCGGGGGTACCCTGCCAGGCGATGCCCACTCGCAAGCGATCATTTTGTTTCGGCAGTCTTTGCGCCCAGTATTGCGTCAGGTTGGGTGCCGGTTGAATATAGCTCTCAAAGCTGGGGATTGTTTCAGCGTTGACGTTCAGGAAATCGGCCACGTCCAGCAGAGAGCAATGGGTATGGACGCGAGTCTCCAGCGCCAGCGTGTTTGGATACATAGGTCCCAGCGCAGGTGACTGCTGCAATAGTGCTAACAGTGCGGCTTGACAGTGCACGACTGTCTGAGCACCTCGTTCACGCAGCCAACGCGCGAATCGAACAAAGTTCAGCGTGTCACCGAGCCCTTGTTCCACGCATAACAGAATCGTTTTGCCCTTCGGGTCACTGCCATCCCACACCGGCGCGCTGATATTGGGGCGATGCAAATCGCCAACTTGCCAACGCCAACGATACTCGCGCCAGCCATCTTCAAAACGCCCTTGCAACAAATAGATGACGCCCAAGTTGCGATGCAATTCGGCTTCGTTGGGATTGATTTTCAGGGCTTGTTCGTACCAATGCAGCCCTCGCGCAATGTCTCCGGTCCAAACATGCAAGGTGCCACGGTTTTTGTAAGCGTTCAAATAGTCTGGCTTTTGTTGGATCGCTTGCTCAAAGCAGCGATCCGCCTCGTCAATCTCACTGGTGTACCGCAACGAGTTTCCCAGGTTATTGAGCGCCACGGGAAAGTTCGGTTGGAGCATCAAAGCTTGACGATAGGCTGCGATCGATTGCTCGAATTGCCTTTGATCATGCAGGGCAATACCCAAGTAGCACCAGGCATTCGCGTTGTCCTTGGCCTGCGCGATGACACGACGATAGATGCCTTCCGCTTCGGCGAACTTTTTCTGTTGATGAAGTGCCCAACCGCGCAGTAATTCTTGCTCTAAGGTCGCCATACCTTTTGCTTTTCCTAAAGAATTCGCTCATCAAGTAATTGGGTTAAGGCACTTCGTGTAACGATGCGTCCGCCGGAGTTATTAACGCTACTGCGCTGCCGCTTGGAATGCCGCGCGCACAGGCGAGGCATCGGAGTTGGCGAAATTCGCGCGCTGGACCATCAGCACATAGATGCGTTTACGAACGGGATCGATCCAGGCTTGAGTGCCGAAAGCCCCGCCATGGCCAAACGAGCCAGCAGATAGGTGCTCGCTGACACCCTGCGGCTCGCGCACAATACAGCAGCCCACTCCCCATCCATTGCCCGGTGTAAAGCCTGTCTTCAAATCTCCGCTATGAACAGACGAAAATCGTTTGACCGTTTCGGGCTTGAGTACCTGATTGCCCTGGAAGCTGCCGCCGGCAAGTAACATCTGGCAAAATCGCGTGTAATCAGCGGCGGTTGAGAACAACCCGCCATTGGCCATCGGCGCCCGATCCGTGCTAGTAGGCTCATGGCCGAACAAAATAATATTGACGGCTTCCTCTAATTGACCATCGTCCGTCCGTTTGTACGACTTGGCCAGGCGTGGCAATTGTTCTTTGGTCAGGTAGAAGGTGGTGTCCTTCATACCCAGCGGGGCAAAGATTCTATGCTCGATGAACTCAGGAAACGACTTTCCTGAAATCACTTCCACGATGCGAGCGGCCGTGTTGATACCCGTTTGCGAGTACTGCCACTTGCTACCGGCGGGAAACTGCACAGGTTTGGTGACCACTAATTTGGTCAAGTCCGAGAGGGTCTTCAGCGCTGCTGACTCCTGGCCGTTCAGTTCGCGCAAACCGGCGGAATGGGTCAGCAGTTGCTTAATCGTCACGCTGACCGATTCGCCATCTGAATTTTTGAGATCTTTGAATTCGGGCAAATACTGGCTGACAGGATCGTCTAACTTAAGTTTGCCTTCCTCTTCCAATATCATCACGGCCACGCCGGTCACGGGCTTGGTCATTGACGCGATCCAAAAAATGGAGTCCGCCTGCATCGGCCGACCGGCCGCGATATCCTGCTGTCCGACGACGCATGTATCCAATACTGAATCAGCCGTGGCCACAATCGTTACGGCGCCGGCGATTTCACGCTGATCCACGAACTCTTGCATGCGTTGATGGATCGTGGCCTTGGTCGGCGGCTGAGCCATCGCCGGTGTCACCATCGGAAGAGCGCACAGCAAGTTAACGAAGAGTATTAAGCATTTCATAGATCACTCGCAGAACGAAGGGGGGGTGATTCAATGGAACGAAGTGTTTGAACAAAAGCGTCTGTACGAAAGCGAAATGACGGCCGTGGCTGTCAGGTTTTCATTTGAATGTTGGGTGAAACCGCCCGGCAATCGTCAATGATTTGTGGGCGGTTTAGCTGTTAGTGGTCGGCGTCGCACCTGGGTCGGTCGGCACCATGTTGGGTGGTGGTGGAATGTTGGGCAGCGAGGCCGCATCACTTGCAGCTACGGCATCGATTTCATCCAAGTCGGTGTTATCAACTGACCTGCGTAGGATTAAATAGACGGCCGCCGTTGCACTCCAAAAATAACTGAACCAGTAGGCCGCGATAATCCACCACGTCAGGCCTGCTCCAGCCACGACCCAAGTCGTCAAGCGAGCTGCTTGTAGACCATCGGTGGCTCCTTCAGCTCGCGGGCCTGTAAACAATTCGGCTGTGGTCAATCCGGCGCCTGTCAAAAAAGCGTCGCGCATCCAATGCCAACCGGCCAAGAGCCACCAGAAGACGATCATATATCCAACCCAACCAATACCAAACAAAGCGGCGCTGGCTAAAACGGCCACAACCGGCCGTTGAAAGAAATAGTTGTTCGAACGGCTGAAACCCTCAAAGGCATCTGCATTTCGCTCGCAACTGATAGCCGTCACAGCCAACGGATAACATACGAACATGCTGAGAACCAGCCTCCCGATTACCACCACCAACGGATACATCAATAGCAATAATGCACCCGCGACATAAGCCAACGGGCCCAGGCGCGCCACCAAGCCGAGGACGAAAGGTAGGATCAATAAGACGGAAATGGCCACGAGATGCAAGCCGGTGACCCACATGTAACTCAGTAGGCGACTGGCAACAAGACGCACCGTAACACCCCAAGGTGCAATGGTTCGTTGCCCCAGTTCCACGGCGGCGCGTCGCGACAAGATACCGCCAAAGAAACCCAAAACAACTGTCAGCCACAGAAGACAAAAGGTCAAATAGGCCAATTCCCGCAGACCAATAGCGCTGAACAACTGGCTCTGCCCGCCCTCGATCGGGGCCAATGGGATATTGGCTAACGAGCGTACATATACGTTCGCGAACTGCTCACCAAACCTAGGCGCAAACAACCAGTCGGCCAATCGCACCCCTTCCAGCATCATCACCACGCCCAGAGAACTAATCACCAGCGAAGCCATTCGCATGGCAGGATGAATGGCGCGCGTTATCGGATACCACCACCAGAAAGATCGCTCCCAATCAACTTCTACTTTGGGGACAAATCGATCCTCAAACGGTACTTCTTCCATCGTACTAAGACTTTTCAATGATGCTGTGGAACAATTGGGGGGAACTGTTGAGCCCGTAGAACGGCTGCCGCCATTTGTGGCTAAGTGTCAATTGCGGCTATGTGTCATGCATCATGCCAACCTGGTGGTAGCCGCACGGGTGGACGCAACTGTTCGGATCGCTCGGAATCCATGTCCCCAGCATCCCAGTGTCGGGCCCGATCTGAATTGACATGGTCTACGTCTTCTTCCTCGTCATCTGCGGCCGCCACAGGCAGGACATGTTCTTCATCCAACCATCGCCCTAAGTCGATCAGCCGGCAACGATCGCTGCAGAACGGCAAATACTTGGCCAGCGAAACCGGTGTTTGCCGTCCACAGGTCGGGCAAGGTAAGTGTTGTACGGTCATACATCCCTCGCATTTTTGATTACCGCTGGCAGTTGATCGCTGCTATGCTAGTGCCACGGAATTCTACCACATGGCACCGCAATTCAGTAGGCAGGGGCTTGCCGCCGCATGAATCAATCGCCTTATGATCCCACCGCTTCGAAATCACTGGTGACCTCAACCACATCCCCGTCTGGCGAACATGCGAGCGAGCATGGTGACCAACATGGTGACCAACATGGTGACCAACATGGTGACCAACATGTGCCCGCTGGCGGCCGACTGCTACGGGGACTATCGCTGGTGGATACGACGGCATTGGTCATTGGCACAGTCATAGGCACCGGCGTGTTCTTGAAGGCGGCTACCATGGCCCAGTCTGTCGGCACGCCGACTTTGGTCTTGCTGGCGTGGGTCGCAGCGGGACTGCTATCACTGGCCGGAGCACTAACCTACGCCGAATTGGGTGCCATGTTGCCTGAGGCCGGTGGCGAGTATGTCTATTTGCGTAAGAGCTATGGTCAAGCCGTGGCTTTCCTATTCGGTTGGCAACGGTTTATCGTCGCCGGAAGTGCTTCCATTGCGACCCTGGGGACAGGGCTGGCCATTTTTCTATCGACCTTCTTGCCATTGGAGTCAGTTTGGCTGCACAACGACTTCAGACTCTTAGGGCAAGACGTGCATTGGCAGTTTGGTGCCAAGCAAGTCGTGGCGGTGACAGCGATCGTGTTCATGACGGCCATCAATTGTTTGACCATCATCGTGGGTGGCAAAGTTCAGTTGATATTGACGATCTTGAAGGTAGGGGGCATTGCCTTTGTCGTCATGGGCGTGTTCAGCGCATCGGGTACTGCGACTTGGAGCAACCTGGCTACACCGGCCAACACTGCTCAGTGGTGCGGTTGGTCGCTCTTTGGTACGGCTATGCTAGCCGCGCTCTGGGGATACGATGGTTGGAACAATATGCCGATGGCTGCGGGCGAAGTGCGGCACCCGGGCCGCAATATTCCGCTGGCGTTGATCTTTGGCATGGTGATCGTAATGGCCATCTACTGCCTAACCAACTTGAGCTACTTTTATGCGTTGCCGATCGAGGAAGTGCGCACGAGCAATTCAACGCAGTATCGAGATGCATTGCCCGTCGCCAGTAAAGCGGCCACCACTTTTCTGGGCCAATACGGTGGCCAGTTTATTTCTGTCGTGTTTGTCGTCTCAGCGCTGGGAGCCCTCAACGGTTCGATTCTCGCCAACGCACGCGTGCCGTTTGCGATGGCACGCGACGGCCTGTTCTTCAGCCGACTGGCCAGGTTGAGTCCGCACACACGCGTGCCGGTCGCCTGCCTGGTTCTGCAAGCCTTTTGGGCCAGTGTCCTGGCGCTCTCAGGCACCTTCGACCAATTGACCGACTGTCTGCTGTTCGCATCCTGGATCTTCTATGGTCTAGTGGCTTCCAGCGTATTCGTTTTGCGATATCGAATGCCGGAACTACCGCGTCCCTATCGCACGATCGGTTACCCCGTAATTCCGCTCGTGTTTATGCTGGTCGCATTCTGGTTAATCATCAACACCTTCATCACCAAGCGTGTTGAATCGGTAGCTGGTATCGTCTTGATGGCCGCTGGCCTGCCGCTGTACTTCTATTTCAAACGCTCGGCACCAGCGCAATCGAATTAGTTCGGCATTCGGACATGACGAGTCGCGGAGCGATTCGTCTACTGGAGTTGTTGACGTCGAATCTCGAACAACAAAATACCGGCGGCGACAGCGACGTTTAGCGAACTGACGCGTCCCTGCATGGGGATCGTTACGGTCTGGTCGCATTGTTCCAACAACTGGGGTGCCACTCCGATAGCTTCGCTACCTAGTATGAGAGCCGTCTTGGATCCCAGATCGGCTTGCCAATGAGATTGCTGGGCATTGGAATCGGCCGCCACCAATCTGAAACCCATTTGCTTCAAACGCTGACAGACGTCGACCAGATCATCGACTTGCACGCACTGGACATGATTAGCCGCACCGGCTGAAGATCGCACAACCTGGCTACCCATTTCGGCTTGCTGCTGGTTGCCAACCACGATGGCCGCAGCGCCCACGCCGTCACAGCAACGCAGGATAGCTCCCAGGTTGAAGCCATCTTGAATGCGATCACAGATGACCACCAGTGCCTGGGGTAGCACTCGCAATTGGGATTCGAGTTGTTCGAAAGTAGCGTAGGGATACGGCCCTAAACGAATCAACAGCCCCTGATGTTCAGTGGCATGAGACAGTTCTTCGATGCGCTGTTTGGAAACGATTTCAAGCGGGATATGATGACCGACCCTGGAGAGTAGATCACCCAATTGATCCATCGCCTCTTGAGTCGCATAAATTTCCAATACTGGCCAGCGACCACTGATGAGTGTTTCACGGACCGCGTGATGTCCCCACAGCCAACTGCGCTGGTGATTTCCACTGAAGGACTTCTTGTTACGTTTCTTTGGCCGCTGGGGTCTCTCTGACATGGATCACGTATCACACCTGACGACGTTGACTGGGATTTGTTGCATTTTGAGGTACACAGCCTATGCGGCATAGACTGG
>JADLDX010000988.1 GCA_020846515.1 Pirellulaceae bacterium | reverse complement strand
GCTGATGACTGGTTGGTTGACGCGGCTCGCGAGTTTTATGCACAAGGAGATGCGGGCTGATGTGGAAGTTTCTCGCTGGTGCTTGCTTGACAGTGTTGATCTACGGCATGAGTGTCTGCGGCACGAATGTCTGTATTTGTGCGGATGAGCCCAAAGCCAATGACGTGTTAGATCAAGCCGGTCAAGCTAAACAAGCTGGCCAGGCTGTGCCGGATCGAGTGGTGCCGGATCAGGCAGTGCAAGATAAAAATGTGCTGGATTTTGTGAGTCAGCATCAACCCGAGTTGGCAGAATTGATAGTCTTCCTCAAGAAGAAGCAACCGGCTGACTATCGCCAGGCTATTCGTGAAAACCTCAAGGTCCGAGATCGATTGGTGCAACTGGAGGAGCGCGACCCAGAGCTGTACGCTGTCGAGTTAAACATCTGGAAGAACGCGGCACAACTTCGACTGTGGGCCGCATCTGTATCGGTCAAGTCCAAGAAGTTGAGCGACGAAGATCGAGCTCAGCTCAAGCGACTAGTGGCTAAAGAAAATGAATTGATCGTCCAGCGACTGACGTTGGACAAACAACGGGCCGAGGCCCGGATCGCACAGCTCAATCAACAATTAAGCAAACGACAAGCACAATCCGAAAGCGTCGTCGCCAAGGGTGTAAAGACCTGGGAAAATCGTATCGAGCGTACAGCCAACGCCGCCAATAAGAAGCGTAATAATTCGCCTTAAGCCCGCTGACTACATGACTACCTGAATACCTGACACAAGCGTCACCAAAGATTTTTTAGAGACGAAGCACATGAACCGAATTCAGATTCTCTCAACTGCGCTGTGGATTTTCTGCGCTATGGCGCTGGTCGCCGTCGCAGACGAAGCCACATTGCCCTCGATTGCCACGCGTTTTGCGCCTGCCAACCCAAGTATGCCTCCAGCGGGCGAAGAAGTGCCCAGTTTTCAGAAGCATGTCAGTCCGCTGATGGGACGACTGGGCTGCAATGGCCGCGCTTGCCATGGCTCGTTTCAAGGGCGTGGTGATTTTCGCCTGTCCTTGTTTGGCTATGACTTCGAGGCGGATCATGCAGCGCTGCTGGAAAACGGTCGCATCCAACGCGACCAACCGCTCGAGAGTCTGGTGTTAACCAAACCGGTCGACGCCGATATGCACGAAGGCGGCAAACGCTTTGAGAAAGGTGGTTGGGAGTATTGGGTCTTACGTCGCTGGATTGAAGCCAAGTCGCCCTTTGAAAAAGGGAAAATTGAAAAGCTCTCTCGTTTGGAAGTACAGCCTTCGACGATCACGTTTCCCGCTAGCGGTGCTACGACACAGCTAAAAGTGATCGCTCACTGGGAATCCGGGGCATCCGAAGATGTGACTTCCCTGTGTCGGTTCCAAACTAACGATCCTGCGGTCGCAACTGTCGATGAAAAGGGTTTGATTACCGCAGCTGATGTCGGCGATTCTCACGTGGTTGTCTCGTATGACAATGCGGTTGTCCCCATCGAAGTCCTGCGTCCTTATTCCAATCTGAATGAGCAAACCTATCCTCAGGTAGCCAGCACGACGCGTGTAGATGAATTGGTGAATAATAAACTGCGGCGACTGGGTATCGTGCCATCGGAATTAGCGACAGACGAAGAGTTCTTGCGTCGCGCCTCGCTCGATGTGACGGGCACATTGCCCACGGCGGCCGAAGTGCTCGCCTTTGCTGCCGATAAGAGTCAAGACAAGCGATCACGCAAGATAGAAGAACTGCTCGAGCGACCTGGTTATGCTGCTCAGTGGGCCACGTTCTTCTGTGACATGACAGGCAATAACGATGACCAACTTCGCAACTTCTTGCCTGTGCAACGCGGTGACTTGCCCTCGACCCAATGGTACCAATGGATTCACGATCGTTTAGAGAAGGACATGCCCTATGACGACTTGGTCGAAGGGATTGTCACCGCTAAAAGTCGTCTGCCTGATGAAACTTATGCTGAGTACTGTGAGAGCATGTCGCAGATTTGTCAGGACGACAGTGGTGAGAAATTTGCCCAGCGACCTGGTCTGGTGCACTATTGGGTACGCCAGAATTTCCGTACGCCCGAAGAAAAGGCGATTGGCTTTGCCTACACGTTCTTAGGTGTACGCATCCAATGTGCGCAATGCCACAAGCATCCGTTCGACCAATGGACCAAATCAGACTTCCAAAACTTTGAACGACTCTTTGGAGGTATTCAAGGCAATCAGAACTCGCTGGCCAGCGATGCTCGCAAAGAGTTTCCTCAAATGGTTAGCAACCTAGGCGTCGACAAGAGCCTCAAGGGCAATCAATTGCGGAAGGAATTGTCTATCAAATTGGAAGCCGGCCAAACGGTCCCGTTCCCAGAGTTGTTGGTCAACGCACGAACCGGTGCAGCGCAAGAGAAGAACAAGGACGCCAAAGATAAGAAGAACAAGAACAAAGTCGTAGCCAAGGTTCCTCAGGCGCGTCTGCTGGGCGGTGACTGGGTCAGCCTGGACCAGGCTGATGTTCGCGGCAAACTGATGGACTGGTTGCGATCACCCAGCAATCCCTACTTTGCCAAAGCACTCGTCAATCGTGTGTGGGCGCATTACTTCTCCATCGGCATTGTCAACCCATCGGACGATTTGAATCTGGCCAATGCGCCTAGCAATGCAGCCTTGTTTGAGTATCTGTCCTCCGGCTTCGTCGAGCACAACTTTGACTTGAAGTGGCTGCATCGCGAGATTCTCAATAGCCATACTTATCAACGCAGTTGGATCGTCAACGAAACCAACCATCTGGACAAACGCAACTTCAGTCACAGCCTGCTTCGTCGATTGCCGGCCGAAGCAGCTCATGATGCCGTGTTGATGGCCTTGGCCAACGACAACCTGGCCCAACAGGTGGCCAGCGGCGGTCGTTCGCGAGCCCTGGCCTTAGCCGGCGCTAGCGCTCAAGTACGCGGTGGCGATACCAACTATGCTCTGAGTGTTTTCGGTCGTAGCGTTCGCGAAACCAATTGCGATTGCGATCGATCCAACGAACCCAGCTTGCTGCAAACTGTGTTCTTGCTCAACGACGCGTCTGTGCAAGGCTGGTTGAGCGACCCGGATCAAGGCTGGGTTGCTTCCGTAGCCAAACAGTATGGTTGGACCTACAAACCGCGAGCAGTGCCCAACCGCGGCAATCCAACCAATGGCAAAGACAAGATGGCCATGAACAAGGACAAAATGGCCAAAGCAGCTGGCGACCGATTGGCTGCTGCTCAAGTCGCTTTTGAAAAGCAATCGCAAAAGATCGTCCAACGAT
>JADLDX010000987.1 GCA_020846515.1 Pirellulaceae bacterium | reverse complement strand
TGTTGATGACAGAAGCAGTCCCCATTACAATGCCCGGCGGGAAATTACCGGGAGCGATATCGTCGTTCCGAGTTGACATCTGACACACCTTCCTCGACCTCTACTTGTGAGACCGTCCATGGCGATACTGCTCCGCATCATCGTGCTACTCATCGCAACCACACCCACTTTCGTTGCGGCACAGCAACTCATCACGCTCAACGATGTCGAAGAAGGTTTGCCCGCGATAACTGCGGACGAACCCATCGCCACCGAATTTTCGGCCGAAAGGGCGGCACAGTATCTGGATCGTTCCGCGCTGAATTGGCAAAAGACAAAGAAGTGCGCGACCTGCCACACCAACCTGTTCTACATGGTCGCGCGACCCGCGTTGAAAACGATCTTGCCCGACTCGGGCGAAGTCCGCAGCTTTTATGAAGACTATCGCAAGGTGCGTTGGGAGAAGAAAGGACCTACGGAAGCACAGGGCTTCTGGCCCATCGTCGTCGGTACTGGCCTGACGTTCAACGACCTGCAAACCACCGGAAAACTTAGCGATGTGGCCCGCGAGGTGCTCGACATCATGTGGACGGTACAGCGAGAAGACGGCGGCTGGAAATGGCCCGACTGCGACTACGCGCCGCTAGAGATCGACGATCACTACGGCGTCACCCTCGCCGCGCTCACGGTCGGCATCGCCCCCGACGGCTACGCGGAAACTCCGCAAGCCCGTGCGGGACTTGAAAAACTTCGCAAGTATCTCAAGGACAATCCGCCCAAGTCGCTGCACCATCGTGCGATGCTCGCTTGGTGTTCGATTCGGGTCGATGGCATTGTAACGCAGGAGCAACGCGACAAAACACTGGCGGAACTGCTCGCCCTGCAACTAGACGACGGCGGCTGGTCCACAGCCGGTTTGCTGACGGACTGGAAGGGACTTGCCCGAAGTGACGGCCAGCCGCTCGACACGAACACCAGCGACGGTTATGGCACGGGCCTGGTCATTGTCATCGCGCGGGAACTCGGCGTCCCGGCGGACGACCCGCAACTGCAGCGCGGTATCGCTTCGCTGCACGTCAATCAGCGCGAAAGTGGTAAATGGTTCACCCGCTCGCCGGTCAAGGAATGTAGCAACCTCATCACGAACGTGGGCAGTGCCTTTGCGGTACTCGCCTTACAGGCCTGTGGCGAGTTGCCTCGCGGGCCGTTTGGTAAAAGGATGCCAGCAACCCAATGAAATCGATTCGTTAGCGCGAACAACATCCTTTTTCTTATCATCTGAAGGAACACGATGTCGTATGAATCTGTGGATCAGCTCCAGAAAGTCCTCACCGAAAACGTCTTTCATTACGCAAAGGATGGCAAGAAAGCGGCGGGACGTGCGTTGGGAACCCTTGTCGAAATCATCACTTTCTACGCATTGAAATCTTGGGGTTTCGAGCACGCTATTGCGATCGAGCGACGGCTTCCGGAATTCGCAAACGACGACATTACCCACAACGTCGAGTACAGCCTTCACCCGTCCGTCGACACGATCACTCTCGATTTTTCGGCTACGTCGCTTCCGTTAACGGCACGAAAAATTCTCTCGAATACGGTCCTCCGCCAACGCGAGATTCCTAGCGAGGCGGTCAAGTCAAATTCGCTGTTATCAAAGGATTTGATACTCCGAAATTCCTGCACGATCGCGGAGATTGATGGAGTGTTTATGAACGCTTACCTTGATATGTACTCGAGAGGTACTGGCAAGTACGCAGTTGTAACGCTCCTTCAGAGGCCATTCGCCATCTTCGAATGCAAACGGGTCGGCGTTGAGGAGGGTATGAAGAAAGGGCCTCAAACTATCGAGAAGGCCAAACAAGGTGCATATGTTGCCAGAATGGTTTCATCACTTCAAAAGATGCGATATTCGAATGGCGGAATGGCAGGTGTGATACAGCGACCCGACGGGACCATTGAGATTGATGACTACTTCAAATTGATGGCTCGTATCATCGCATCGGCAGACGCGGAACTGCTGTCACGATTTGTCCTCACCGTGGGCGTAGTAAGCAATCATGGGAACTGGTTTACTTCGGAGAACCACAACAAAGAACTGAAGGTACTTGCACAAGCCTATGACTGGCTCCTGTTTCTTACAGATGCCGGCCTGAGCCAGTTTATCGATCGACTTCTCTTCAACCCGACGCGAGAACTCCAGCCGGCGAAGGATGCGTTTCTGAAAAGTTACACCGGTCAGAAGGGCGCGAACCAATTTACCAAAGTCAAAATCGCGCGTACGGCAGACATCGCGTTGCAGTCGTATTTCCGAAAAAACCGAACATTGATCGAACGCTGGTTTAACGTTATCGCACCTGCCCGGACGAAGCTTTCCGTGCTAAAATCCGAACTCAAGACGTTGCAATGCAAGAACTGGGGAGACATTCACGGATGACAGCCGGACGAACGCTTAACACGCTCAGCCAAGAGTGGGGAACGCCTGAAAAATACGTCAAGGCGGTACAGCAGTTCTTTGGCGGTAAAATTCACCTTGATCCGTGTTCGAATGAATACTCGATTGTAGGTGCCATGACCGAGTATCGATTACCTGAGTTCGACGGACTTCGAGAGTCTTGGGACTTTCCCACAATCTATGTGAACCCACCGTACGGCATTGACAAAGAACGTCGCACGTCAATCAAGTATTGGCTTTCTAAGTGCTCAATGGCCCACGCCGACTACGACGCCGAGGTTCTTGCACTCGTCCCCGTGGCAACAAATACTGGCCACTGGAAGAGATTCGTTTTTGGGAATGCGTGCGGCATCTGCTTTCTTTACGACACACGATTGAAGTTCCTTGTGAATGGCGAAGATGGCGGGAAGGGCGCTCCAATGTCCTGTGCAATGATTTATTGGGGCCGCGATTACGAGCGATTCTTCACGGCCTTTCAACTGTTCGGCGCGGTTGTCGATTTGCGTCCACAACATGGAAAGTCATTCGGCCCATCGCACTCCAACGGTCAGCGCGAACTGGTGTTCCAAACCAAGGGCAGCGAGCAGTAACTATGTATCTCATCATCGACAACCTGTGACTGTTGTCGTTTGTCACCTCAAGGGAGTTACCATGAACCGACACTCACAACTCAATCGCCGCAGATTTCTCGGGAGCGCAGTGGCAGCCACGGTCGGCAGCTTGCTAATTCCTCGCATCTCGAGGTTGCACGCTGCGCCGATCCGTGAAAATGAGCACTTCTGGTTTCGCCTTGCACCCGAGGGGCCGTATATCGACTCGCAGCGCGACAACAAGGCGTTCGGCTTTGGCGACGGGAAGGTCTGTCTGTCAGAGGACAACGCCGCGACGTGGGCTCACAGCGCGGCATTTCCGGAAGCAGAAAACATCACCTTCAGTTGTATCCTGAAGAACGGAAACATCCTTTTCGCCACGCGCGAGAAGCTATTCCTAAGCACCGACCATCTGCAGACGCATCGTCAGATCATTGTCAAGAATCGCGATGGCAGCGATTACATCCCGCACACACCGCAAAACCCGGATCAGCCCGGCTGGTACTTTCATCCGCTGGACGGCGTTCACACGTGGGACATCGACGGTAAAGAAATGCTCGTGTGGGGAAACTACTGCAACGTGCTTGGCGGGCCGGTGCCCGTGAATATCTACTACTCGACGGACGGAGGCGAAACGGTCAAGATCGCTTATTCCTTCGGGCGGAACCCTAAGTTTCAGGAGAAGGGCACCGAGCCCGAATCGTACCTCGGCGATGCCACCAACACCGTCATTTGCCG
>JADLDX010000986.1 GCA_020846515.1 Pirellulaceae bacterium | reverse complement strand
TTTCTATTACTTGCAAACGATGTCCAAGGCACTCAAGGCCTTCGGCGCCGATACGTTCCAGGATGCGAAAGGACAATCGCACGCATGGCGAGCCGAAGTGCTGGCCAAGCTGGCTGCTTTGCAAAAGCCCAACGGCAGTTGGGTCAATTCCGAAGTCCGCTGGATGGAAGGCGATCCGAATCTAGTCACCGGTTACGCACTGCTGACGCTTTCCAATTGCAAGTAAACCAGTGGGCCTACTCAAAAAAGCTGCGTTCCAACTTGGTCAATTCCTGGTAGCGCACGATCATTTCGGGCGTTCCGATGAGCAATAGGTTTTCCATGAGCACGACGGTTTCAAGCGTATGAATTAGGCGACGCAGACGTACCTGTCGCATCTCCGCCGCAAAAGTTTGTTGGCGAAGTCGTTCGCGCTCCTGTCGACTAGTCATATATGCCGAATAGGCTGGCAGTTCTCTCACTTGTTGAATGAACTGCTGCCCTTCCTCACCCCGCAGTTGATTGGATCGAGCCCATCCATCTTGATCCTCCAGTTCCGGCCACTTCTCAATGATCGCATCGCGTACATCTCGTCGGCGGTTGTAACCGCTGCGGCCGCGGCGGCCGAATCCACCACGTCGGGCTGCGCGATATTCTCGAGTGGCCTCTGAGTATTCGGCGAAGACGTATGACACGTCGACTTTAAGGTCCAGGTCCAGTCGTCTGGCTAAACCGACAATCATGCTGCGATCCAGGACGGTGGCTTTATCGGCCAAGGCCTGCAATGTCCCGGACATCGTTGCCAACGTAGGGCCGGTTGGCTGGGCTGGGGCTAGCGTCTGGTCACTGGCTTGATCGCCGGCATATTGCGACTCGCTAACTTCATAGCCGTCGATGCGACTTGCATGTCGCAGAAGTGTGTCGCTGCCACGCAGTGGGATGTCGACGGTTTCGCTGGCCACCACGGCAAAGGCATGGGCTTCGGCGAGAGAGACTTTTCCATCACCATCGACATCGACATTCAGCGCAGGTTTGCCAGAGCGAGTTCGACCAAGCAGAGCTCCCCAGAAGTAACTGCTGTATTCTTCATCGTTTTCAACATCGGGGCGACATCCTGCGGCCGGCAAATCCGATCGCTGCGCAAAGAAACCTGTGCGGACGTGGGGTGACAAACCAATCTCTGAATCGCCACCGGAGAAGATGGTGTGTGCAAAACCTCCGCAGTAGCACTGCGCCATGACCAGCACGACGGGTACACCGTCGGGCAAGGTATCCAGCCATTGAGCCATTTCGCTCATATTCAAATCACGGTTGCCCCAGCAAGTGATCGATGTCTCGTGAGTTGGATCCTCTTTCTTGGCAGAACCACCATGCGCTGTAACATAGACGATCAGACGATCGCCACTGTGCACCTGGCCCTTGATCACATCCAAAGCCGTGCGAATGTCGCCAATACGATTGGAGCCACTAATGCCGGGCACGCGGTGATTGCGATAACCAACTCTCTGCGAACCAGGCGTAACGCCCGGTTGGCTGGGTGCTGCAAAAATTTCTTCCAGCAGCGCGATTGCGGGTGATGCCGAGGGCTCCTCCTTGATCAAAATTTGCAAATCGGCCCCCGGGTCGAAACCATCGGCAAACTGAATGCGGTGGGTAACCGGCGTTGAGTGTTTGGTGGCAATCACCTGCTGAAAGAACAGAACATTAGCCTCCAGCGAAGCCTGGTTGCCCTCTGGCGCATATCCGCCACCGATCGTCAGAATGTGATCGATGCCGTGGACGCATTGACTGCTTGAAACCAGCCAAACGAACGTCAAGCACCAGCCTACTGAACAAAAGTTCAGCAGAGGGTATGAACCGTGGGCATAGGGTTTCATATTTAACTCCAGCGAGGTCCGCTGCCCAAAAGGGCCACTGCCTTGGGACGCGGATCAGCGGTCGGGCGTCATTTCGAGCGTCATGTTCACATTGCGACGATTCAATCGGTCTTAGCGTGGCAAACAAATCGATTGTAATGAAAATTGCCCGGCGGCTTATACAGTCTCTGAAGGCAAGTTCCAAATTTTTCTTGACACAGTCAGGAACTGACTAACATTTCATCGAAGTGTTTTGGGGCAGCCTTGCGGCAATACAAGCGATGGGGTGTGATTGTGAAAGTTCTGGTTGCAGATGACTCGGGCGTCATGCGAAAAATCATTATTCGCTCGCTACAGACGGTTGGCATTACCGATGTGGTTGAGGCGGCTGACGGCGCCGAAGGTTGGGAAGCTATGCAAGCCGAATTGATCGATTTGGTGTTGACTGACTGGAATATGCCCAACGTTAGTGGCTTAGAGTTTCTCAAAAAGATTCGTGAATCTGGCTCAGAAGTACCTGTGATTATGGTGACAACCGAAGCCGAAAAGGCCAAGGTCGTAGAAGCCATTCAAGCAGGCGTTACTGATTATCTGTGCAAGCCATTCGATTCCGACGAGCTGCGCGAAAAGCTGGACAAATACATTGCGGTCTAGTGCAGGGAACGTCGACATCCGATTCGGGATTGAGGCTAAGTCCCAAATCTGGTCGATTTTACCTGGCACTCTGTGGCGCGATCCTTCGACGAAGACCATCTCATGCTTACGGTATCCGACAAACTCGCCGACGAGGTCCTGGCGCGCATCCATCGCAAGTCTCAGCGACGTATGATCGTCCACGTCAATGACGCCGCGACGGAAAACCAGCAGCGAATCATCGATGCACTCACCCACAGTACCCTCGGTCTGTTCGAGACCATGTGTGGCTGGCAAATGACGCGAACGAGCGTCGAATACTCGCCGGTCAATCGGATCGGGCGTGATTTAACCGGAATCATTAGCATCTCGGGCAATCTCAAGGCCACCGTCGTTGTGGGCCTGTCCGAAAACCTGGCTTTTAGCGTGGCAGACGCTTTCCTGGGCTCACGACCAACCGGCGTGGATGCCGACGTGATTGACCTGGCGGGCGAGTTGACGAACATGATCTGCGGCAATGCCAAAGAACGTTTGGCGGTCGAAGGTCTGGTCCTGGGATTGCCCACGGTAGTGGCTGGCTCCAGCCGGGTAGCGTTTGAGTCCGGGCTGAAAATTGCCCAGATCGGCTTTGAATGCGAGCATGGAGCTCTGAGCATCACCATGGGGATGTGCGAATAGCCTGACGGCGAGCTTTCGATTCGTCCCTATCCAGTTCGTCGCTATCCAGTTCGACCCAGGCTACTTCAACTGCCCCAGTTGTGTCAGCGAGACAAGTAGCGGACGCGCAAACGATTGCCGGCTTCCATCGGGCTTTCATCTTCATTGAGTGCGGCGATCGCTTCACTTATTTTGCCTGTCTGCTGATAGGCGCGGGCCAAAGTATAACGTGCTGCGGCATGCCATTTGGCGGCGGTGGGATTACCAATGGTCCGCTTGGCCATCCAACCTTCTACGTCAGCATAGTTGCCCAATTCATAATGCAATTGCCCCAACAGAAAGCTGGCATCTAACTTCGCTTGACGAAACACGATCTGCAATTGCTGCAATCGACTCTTATACTCATCCATCGATTCGGCGGACAAACGCGGAATGGCTAATTCCTTTTGCGCATCGGGATCTTCCGGCAGTCGATCGATGACTTCATCGGGCAGTCGGCAATCCATGTAAGTGGCTAGCGCGCCGCGTTCATCGAACGTGTTTTCGAATTGACCCGATAGATGTTTCAGGCGAGCCAATGCGGCCGGAGTCTCCATGTACCATACGGCATGCTCGATAATGTATTGGGCTGTAAACGGCGAGTTCATTTGCAGACGATCACGTACGTCGATCGCAAACAACCGTGCCAGCCATGGCACTTGCCACAGGGCCACCGGGGATTGTGGATACAGTCGCTGAATTTTCTCTTTCAGCGGTGCCCAATCCGGCTGCAACCACAAGCGATCTTCACCGGTCAGTGAACCTTGCAACACGGCCATGCGATCGGTGGCCGCACTAGGTTCAATCTCCAATAAGAACTCCACCTTGGCGGCATCGCCAGGATTTACGGCGTAGTCGAACCGACCAGGGACATCCAAACGTCTCAGAATACGCTCATCCTTCTGCACCTGAGCCAAAGTAGCCGGAGTAGCCGTCTCCGGATCCAAAATGGGCAAGCCAAGTTTCGGTTCAAACAGATAACAATCGTCGCCTACCCAGACTCCAATGGTCCAGAGTTTAGCCGCCGGACTGGACGGCAAACGCAAAGCTAACCAGCACGTCTGCAATTCGCGTTGCTGTGCCAACGCCGTAAAGGTTCGACCACGCTCAACAAAGTCTCCTCGCGCGTACAATATGGTCTGCCACGGCAGGTACTTGTATCCAGTACCACTATCGACAATCGGCTTGCGTGGATCGTCGACCAGCGTCTCCACATCCTTGGCCGAACCCTGCAAGATTATGTTGCGAACACTCCAGTCAAACAGCTTAAATGCTTGTTCCAGTTGAGCGAACTTCTCGGGCGGCAATGTCTTGCTCTGCTCGTCCAACCAACCCAATAACAGCGAATCCTTGAGCGGTCGTTCCACAATCCAAGTCGACAGTTGCCGATACAGCCGACACTGATACAAGTACTCCACATCCCATACATTAAACTGAGTTTCGTTGGCCAATGCGAACTCAGTCTGACTGCGCAAGTCCGGCGGCACGCCATCGATCAGATCCGCACTAATCTTTGAACGCTCACTCTTATCCGCGGTCTGCCACCACTTGTTTAAATGCAGCTGCACCTCCATTTCAACCTTGGTTCGATTGAGCGGTGTCATCTGGGATAGGTAACGTGTCACATCGTTCAACGCGTCACTTTTCGTCCTAGCCGAATTGAGCGCCTGTTCGGTACGTCGCGTTCGGTCCTGACTGTTGTCATCACAACCAACGATCATGATCGCGGTAATGGCACACAGACTACTTAGGCAAATGATCGAGTTTCGGTATGAGGCTACGGCCATGAACGCACCAATTCTGACAAGGCTTTAATTCGGTTCAGTAGATGAGGCAGGGCGTCCAGCGGTACCATATTGGCGCCATCGCTGGGCGAGGTGTCGGGATCAGGGTGTGTTTCCAGAAACAGTCCGTCGATGCCAGTGGCCACTGCAGCCCGCGCCAGTGGTTCGACCATAGCTCGATTGCCACCGGTTGCACCACCCAGTCCACCGGGTTGTTGCACCGAATGGGTTGCATCAAATATCACTGGCGCGCCTAAGCCACGCATGAGCGGCAGCGCCTGCATGTCATTGACCAATCGGCCATAGCCAAAAAACGTTCCACGCTCACACAACAAACAACCACCTTGGCCAGCCGCATAGACTTTGTCTAATACATATTGCATATCGAGCGGAGCCATAAACTGGCCCTTCTTTACATTCAGTGGACGTCCTGTCGCGGCGGCCGCTTCAAGCAAATCGGTTTGACGAGCCAGGAAGGCCGGTATCTGCAACAGATCGCACACTTCAGCGACAGCGTTTGCCTGCTGGGGCAAGTGCACGTCCGTCACGGTGGGCAGCCCCACGTCGCGCCGCACTTCCTCAAGAATTCTCAAGCCGGCATCAATCCCCAATCCGCGATAGCCACTGCGACTAGTGCGGTTGGCTTTGTCAAACGAGGCCTTGAACACCAGCGGCATCTGCAACTGACTACACATACTGCGCAGTTGCTCTGCAATGCTCAGCGTTAGATCGCGCGACTGAATGACACAGGGACCTAAAATCAGCAACAAAGGTTGACCTGAGCCACAGTGCAGCCCGCCAATTTCGACCACTCCTAAAGTCGCTTTATTTGTCACCGCGTATTCCATATCGCTGCTGAGTCTGCTGCGTAGAGGACAATAATAATTGGTCGTTCCTAGAACAGTCGCTGTAGTAACTTCACCCCGTCGCGGTCTCGTCTAGGTGCACAGCAGCGTAAGTCGCTTGGGCAACACTTCAACTTCCAACGGCAAAACTCCACCTGGATCGCCGTCCACTTGATAGGGCACTCGGCCGTCGGAACTCAACCGAAATCGTTGAACCGCCAAGTGGCGAAAACTCTTCATTTGCTGGTGCCGCCCCAACCACAACTGCGACAAGTAGCCCAGTCCACGCCACAGTCCAGCTTGGGTAAACGCGCACACGTCCAGCAGACCATCATCACCAATCGCCTGGGGGCAAAACCGCAAATCGGCAGCATACCGAGGCAAGTTGAATGCGAAAAGCCAGGCGGTTGAAAAACTAGTCACTAGCGCGGTCGGCGCCTGGCCTACGCCCAGCGGCGCAGAGTTTTCTGACTGCGCGAGGGACTCCACTGGCTTAGCCAAGTCTGTGGGGGACGCCGCTGTCTCAACTAACGAGTTCTCCAAATGCACATCAATTATCGGATAGTTATAACTACGTATCGACTGCCAGATTGGTTTGGCATACGACAAACGATTGATGTGTCCTCGACGTATCTGATGCATTTGCGCGACGACTTCGGCATCAAAGCCGCAGCCGAGCATGACCAGGAACAGTCGCCCATTGGCGCAACCGGCATCTAATTGCCTGGTCTTCCCAGCGACGATGTGCTCCGTGGCGGCGCGCACGTCGCGAGTCACCCCCAAATGTTTGGCCAAAAGATTCTCGGTTCCCAATGGCAGTAGGGCCATGGGGACTGAATGTGGAATCAAATTGACAACCGCAGCAGCAGTGCCGTCGCCGCCTGCGGCCACGACTGCTCTTAACTGACCGCTCTGGCTCAACTGGTGGCTTCGACTAGCCACAGCGGGGAGAGAATCGCAGATCTCGGCCACAAAGCCTCGATCTGCAAGTGAGTTCCGAAGGTCGCCGACCATGGCGCGTCCTGACGAAGCCCCCGATTTGGGATTGGCGGCAATCAGGACGTGCGAGGATGCGTTCAAGCCAAGTCAAGCAACGAAAGGATGATGATTTTCGCTATACGGAGAACGAACTTCCGCAACCGCAAGACTTACGGGCCTGGGGATTTTCAAAGCTGAAACCTTGGCGATCGATTCGCTCATGCCAGTCGACGGTGGTGCCGTCCAGGTAGAGCGCACTCTTCTTGTCCACGACGATGGCCACGCCATGCTGTTCGAATTTTGAATCTTTTTCTTCATCGAACTTGTCGTCAAAGGCCAGCGAGTAGCTGAAGCCGCTGCAACCACCAGCTACCAAGCCGATCCGCAGAAAGGCATCGGTCGGAAACTGATGCTCTTCCTGGAATTTCCTAACTTGGTTCGCTGCATTCTCAGTCAAGATTAAAGCCATGGAATGAACCTCAATGCTTTTGAAGTGACCTGTATCGAGCAAGAACTGGGTGTCTCGCAACGCAACAGGCTGTTGAACACTCGGTTTGAAGACGACGCTTCATGATGGAAGCCACAATTGCCACACATCAACTATACCTACTTTATATGCTGATTCGCGTGTGTGCGACAAGTCTTACCACACGATTTTTGAACTCTGGCACGCTATTCGGCAAAAACCATCAAGTCCGCCCGGCTTATCCAGCACTGGAGCTGGTCGCCTTCGATAGCCTGCAATGCACCCAAAGCAGGTTCTGAGACCGCCGAGGCGCAAACCATCAAGATTTTATGCTCGTCCACATACGCCTCGCGCAACTTGACTATGCCCAGATCTTTTATTGCCCCAAGTCGACACTTAAAAGGCACGCTAGGCTGCGCTGGCGCTACAGCCTGGGCATCGCTCACGCGCACCGCTTCCGGCCGAAAGGCGAGCTTCGCCTGGAGATCAAAACCCATTCCCGGTAAGGCAGCCGACGGCAAGACGTTCAGTCCACAAGGGCTAGTCAGCTCCGCAGCAAACAGCGTTTTAGGCTGCTGTCGAATGTTGTCCGGCGTATCGAAATGCACCAGTTTGCCTCGATCGAGTACCGCCAGCTTGTCGACGCAACAAAGTGCGTCCAGCGGCTGATGGGTTACCATCACCTGAGTCATGCCGTAGCGAGCATGGCATTCGTTCAATAACCTGCGCATCTGCTCGGCCAATCGCACATCCAATTGCGAAAACGGCTCGTCTAGCAGCAGTAATTTAGGTCGCGCCATCAGCGTCTTACCCAACGCCACCCGTTGCAATTGTCCGCCCGACAGTTCGGTCGGCAATCGCTTAAGCATGCCGTCCAAGCCAAGCCACCCCACAATTTCAGCCAACCGCGAATCTTTATCCGCTTTAGTCAGCCCGTTACCGAC
>JADLDX010000985.1 GCA_020846515.1 Pirellulaceae bacterium | reverse complement strand
TTGTAGCGTAACGGCGCAAGCCGTACGGTGAGTTTCCTAGCAAATCAACGTCGGTACCGGACGGCTTGCGCCGTTCCGCTTCTAATCCAGGTACCGGACGGCTTGCGCCGTTCCGCTTTTAATCAGCCGCTAGCGTACGGTTTAGCCCGACTCATGATCGACGCCCGCTTCTCTTTCCTCTTGCGGTGTAGAACTCCGGCCTGGAAGTCGAGAGTTGCAAGCCGGCCGGCCATCTTCAATGACCGCCAGCCAACAACCGATCAAACCTGGCGCTGTGCAACTAATCTACGTTGGATGTACTTCACTTCCACTGGTTTTGCGTTCCATAAGGTGGTGGATAAAGTGGCACGTTGTTCGACGGGGCAGGTGCCGGAATGGGCACCCAACCGCTAATTGGTCGAGGAGACTGGGCGGCCGAGGCGATATTCCATTGATTTGGCAAAAGCTGCGTCGCGCCGGTAACTTGATTGGTCGGTTGGCCGTAGGTTGAGCCAGCAGGATGACTGGGCAAGCTGGATGTACTTGGCAGGCTTGGCACACTTGGCACAGCCACCGAAAACGATTCGTATTGTTCAAGCGGCGCGTAGCCCGCCGTTATCAGTTCGGGCTGCGATGGCCAGGCCGACGGTGTGACAGCCGTAGGCGATGTGGAAGGCATGGGTGATGTGGAAGGTAGCGCACCAGGCTGGGTTGTGGGCTGCTGGGTTGTGGGCGGAGTAGGTCGCCCGTGAGCGGCCAAGCCACTGACGTAGCTGGCGAAGTTGGCCAGATTCTGATTGAACGTCTGGTCCTGAGGATCGCGTGTAATTGCCTGCAAAGTCAAATCGATCACATGCGCGCCTTCGCTTCGAATGGCATGAGCCGGCTCAACTCCAGTGGACTCAACTCCAGTAGATTCAACAGCTCCGGATGAAGCTCGGCCAGATGGTGCTCCGGTGCCACGCAGGTTAGACGCTGTAGAGTTAGCCGCCGTAGAGTTGGATAACGAAGTGCTCGATAATTGAGGCTCACTCGCGGGATGCAGAATTTCGAATAGTGCATCGCGCAATTGTGGTTGAGCGATAATCACGAATAGGCCCATGATCGTAATCTCGAGAATGGCAGCAGAGATTGTGTTGGTAACACTACGGCGATTACGAGCCCGCATGATTGGCACCTCCGTGCTTGACGAGAATCCTGTTAGACTGGCGCTCATGCGATGTGTGACTTTGCGGAGCCGCAGTGTCGCATGCACGTGGAGTCAGGCTAAATGCAAACCTAGTGCCAAAAACGGGCCGCCACTTTGACCGACCGTCGACGGCCCACGGGACCGGCGAGGCCCAGCCACGCGAAAAACCAACGAATTGTTGGCTGTTTGCTGATCAGCCTGGGCAAGCATCGCGGGCTGATTTCGGTCGATAAGCCGGTCGGCAATGTTGTCCTGCCGGTAGGCAGCTTCCCAAACTTACCGTGTTCAGTAGAAACTTCTTCGTAAAAACTCTTCGCGACAATTTCACGCATGACCGATTCAGAACACATAAAGCCGTCCGGTCCAACGCCAAGCCGCGACGAAATCGCTGCGGAATACTTCCAGCTTTTGCCCTACCCACCCTACCCGGTCCAAGAGGAAGCATTGCTAGCTTGGTTTACCGCCGAACAAGGTGTGCTGGTCTGCGCTCCAACCGGTACCGGCAAAACTCTGATCGCCGAAGCGGCCATCTACGAGGCCCTGCGCAGCGGGACTCAAACCTATTACACGACGCCGCTGATTGCATTGACCGATCAGAAATTCGAAGACCTTAAAAAGACCGTGGTCGGTTGGGGTTATTCAGCCGACGATGTAGGCTTGATCACCGGTAACCGCCGGGTCAACGCGGAGGCCCCCGTGTTGGTCGTCGTGGCGGAGATTTTGCTGAATCGACTGCTTCAAGGAGCCGATTTCGATTTCTCCAACGTCTCATCGGTGGTGATGGATGAGTTCCATAGTTTTAACGACGTCGAGCGCGGCATCGTTTGGGAGTTGTCACTGGGACTGCTGCCGCCACATGTACGCACTCTCTTGCTCAGCGCCACGGTGGGCAACAGTGTCGAGTTCACCTCTTGGCTCTCGCGCAGTTGCAATCGCCGACTGCAACTGGTCCAAAGCACCGATCGCAAAGTGCCGCTCAGCTTTCAGTGGGTGGGCGACCATACGCTGGATGAATGGATCGAGAAGATGGTCGAAGGCAGTATCGAGGCCCGACGGACACCAGCCTTGATCTTCTGTTTCAATCGCGACGAGTGTTGGCAAGTGGCCGAACTGCTCAAGGGCAAACGCGTGGTCGACAAGACCCAGCAAGCCGCGTTGTCGGTCGAGTTGGACAAACACGACTGGTCTCAAGGGGCTGGCCCCAAGTTAAAACAGATCTTGCAACGGGGCATCGGGGTGCATCATGCGGGCGTGCTGCCTAAATATCGTCGCATCGTTGAAGATTTGTTCCAAGCAAAATTGCTGAGCGTGGCTGTGTGTACAGAAACACTTTCAGCCGGCATCAACTTGCCCGCACGTTCCGTTGTCTTACCAACGATTTTGAAAGGCCCCAAGGACAAACGCAAAGTCATCGAACCCAGCGCGGCTCAGCAGATCTTTGGCCGGGCCGGTCGACCCCAGTTCGACAAAGAGGGCTTCGTCTATGCCCTGGCTCACGAAGACGATGTCAAAATGTTGCGTTGGCGCGAAAAGTATGACTCGATACCAGAGGACACGAAAGACCCTGGTCTGCTCCGCGCCAAAAAGGCCATGAAGAAAAAGATGCCGCGTCGGCGCGATGGCGAAACCTATTGGACAGAAGATCAATTTCAAAAGCTGCGCGTCGCGCCGGCCGCGAAACTGGCCAGTCGTGGTCAACTGCCCTGGCGATTGATGGCGTATATGTTACTAAAGTCGCCGGAAGTCGGACCGCTTCGCGAACTAGTCAGCAAACGCTTGCTCGACGGCCCACAACTCGCTCAAGCGCACAAACAACTCAATCAAATGCTCATCACCCTCTGGACAGCAGGCTATGTGCAGTTGGAGCCCAAGCCGGTACCACTCAAACGGGACGATCAGGCTCAACCGCAAGGTCAGTCGAGTGGTTCGCCAGGTGCATCGCCCGGTTCACCGGGCAGCAAACCGACAAGCAAACCGAACATTTTGCCACCCGCGGCACCGCGCGGACTATTGTCCTCGGCCGGTTTAGGTGATCTGGTTTCCAACGCGCAGGCCAAGACGCAACAAGAGTCGCCACCTGCAGATCAACCCGCCGAGGACAGTGATGAAGAAGCCCAGGACACCGTGTTGGGCCCGCGAGCGCTCGAGTTGCAGCGCGAAGACGAAGCCAGCCGTGGATATGATTTGGAAGGCTATCGTCCCGATAGAGCCGTGCCTACAGAGCGATTGGACTTGCTAGTGCATCTGCGTACCATTAATCCGCTCTACGGAGTCTTCCTGGCGGGTCACTTGTCGATTGCGGATGATTCAGAGCGTCTGGCAGCTCTTGAAAGCGCGCTCGAGGTCCCAGGAAATGTAGCGCGACTGGTGCGCGTGCCGCCACTGGAAGAGTTGCCGGCCGGTCCATTGGCGACTGAGCGACTTGACAACCAGTTGCTGGAACTTGGACTGGCCACAGCGGAAGAACTGGTCGGCAGGCAAGAAGAGGACGAAGAGGATCGGCCACTCCGCGGTGGCTTTGCCCCGTTTCCACCTCGCATTCTGACTATCGGTGAAAAGCTACGTCGACTTTTCAACTATGACTTCCCACGGGTGCACGATGTGTTTACCCAACCGGTTTGGATTGCCGGTGAAGTTCTGTTGTTTGACGGGAACTTCAACAAGTACATCACAGCGTACGGTTTGCAAAAGCAAGAGGGCATATTGCTGCGTCATCTTTTGCGACTGATCCTGTTGCTAGAAGAGATGGCGTCCATACCACCGATCGACAGCACGCCCGAAGAATGGGAAGACCGTTTGGATGTGTTGATTGAACGACTGACCAAGTGCTGCCGCGATGTGGACCCAGAAAGCACCGATGAGATATTGGACATCAGTCATCAAGATGATGAGCTGACGAAAGTCTTGCGCACTTGGCGACGAACGTAGACGAATCGTGGACGAATCGCTCCGCGACTCGTCAATCTCTTCTGTAAGAAACCGCGTCACGGAGTGTAGACGAATCGCTCCGCGACTCGTCATTCACTTCTACAACGTCGCCATCGAAAACGACTGATGCTTATCCAATGCAAGACCGCGTCACGGAGTGCCGCGGCTACAGTATCCGCGTCACGGAGTGCCGCGGCTACGTGAGTACCGCGGCTACATGCGGTATGCCATTTGCGACTTGGCTACTCCAGGTCGAAGTTGCATCGTTGGCGGGGCTGGAAGGAAATGTGTCATGGTAAGTCGTCGATATTCCAAACGTAAACTGTTCACTTGGTGGACAGGTACTTGCGCTGCTTTGGCAATCAGCCCTGTGTTTGCGCAACCCGGCGCCCAAGCGCCCAACGCGCCACAAGCGACAATCCTGTCCGATGACACTGGTGACCAGTTGCCTGCGGGCGCAGAAGTATTGGTCTCGGGACCGCTGCATGAAGCGTTTGCTGAACAATTCACCAATGTACCCACACCTGGTTTGATCGTTGGCAAAGAACCGCCGACGGCCATCGACGAACTACCACCTGAATATCGTCCTGATGGCTATGACATCGTCTGGATACCAGGCTATTGGGGTTGGGATCAAGACCGCGATGACTTCGTGTGGATTACGGGTGTGTGGCGAGAATCACCACCCGATCGCATGTGGATCCCTGGATATTGGTCACAAGTAAGCGAAGGGTTTCAGTGGACATCTGGTTTTTGGGCCGCCAACTCCAGCACCGAAATAGAGTACCTGCCTCCTCCGCCTGAACCATTGACGGCCGAGCCGAGCAGTGAGCCTCCAGCGGCAGATCAATTTTGGATTCCTGGCCAATGGAATTACGTAAATAACAGTTATCAGTGGCGAGCTGGCTATTGGACGGTGGCTTATCCCGACTGGGTCTGGGTCCCCGATC
>JADLDX010000984.1 GCA_020846515.1 Pirellulaceae bacterium | reverse complement strand
CTGGTGTGGCTGCGCGGCAACCGCTCATGCTTTTAGGAACACCAGTGGCTTTCGGCCGGCGCTGCGAAAACAGTTGATCACGCTAAAGCGCAGCGAGCGCGCGACGCCTTGTAACAAACGCGTCCACATCAACATATGCCGCAAAATGTTCATCCACAGCGGCGTAGAGCTCCGCTTCACCGCTGCCGCGATTCAACCGGTTGATCACCAGCAGAGCGTCGATAGCCGTCAAGAATCCATCTCCGCTCGCATCCACATACTCCTGATTTTGAACGGGGCCAGGTCCGAGGACACCGACGTGGCCTAAGTTGATTTGGTTGATGATCAATAACGCATCCAGCGCAGTGACCACACGGTCATCGTTGATATCCAGAGAGTCTCTGGGATTCGTCCAACGCGAGCCGGTTTCATTATCCAGCACGGTTAGGATCACATTAGCGCCCACGGCTCCGATGGCTGAGGCACTAATCTTGGCCAACTGACTGCCGTCGAGTATGGCATCGTCGAAAATCGAAATCGTAAAGGTTGCGTCCGCACGGCCTGCCGCGATTTCGATTTGCGCTGGCACCGTCGCTGCACTAGTGTCATTGCTAGCCAGCGATACGATCAACGCAGTGGGATTGGCAGTACCTCGCGACACTGTCGCAGCAATTTGACCATCATTCTCTTTGACTGTCCCGATGGTGAGCACAAGTGTCAGTGAAATCAAATCGTCTTCCGTGACAGTCAGCTGCGCCGAGGCTGCTGTTGTACCGCTGCCGATGGCAGAGATCAAGGCTGTTCCCCCGCCGCCAACGATGGAGTCGTTTGCAATGGTGATTGGAAAAGTAACGGAATCGACCCCTGCCGGAAATGTGATGGACGCAGGCACGGTAGCCAGGTTTGACCGGTCGCTTAGTAGCGTAACGTTGATTGCTTCCGACACAAATCCTGAACGTCGTAGTGTCGCGGTCACAAAGCCAACGCTTTCAGAGGCAGTCGTTCTGTCGAGTGTCACGCTCAGCGCGGCGATGCGCGACGTGTTCAAATCGACTTTCTGGTTGGCATCTTGAATCACAATATTGAGGTAGTTCACTGGTTGGACCAGGCCGCCACCTGAGAACGTGATGGTATAGCTGCCGGCTGGTACTGCCAAACTGTATCCGCCGCTGGAGCCAGTCTGAGTCTGGAACGTTGTTCCGTCACTACGATCCGCTTTTACGAGCACCCCTCCCAGTCCCTCGCCCACGGAATAGAACTGATCCGCGCGAACGGCATCGTTGTAAGCCACGCCGGTTATGAAGACGAGATTTTGCGATATACCGAAATCCTCGGTAACCATGCTGGTGTTGTAGTTTTTGCCACCACTGGTGAAGATGCCAACGTCTACACCGGTTCCCAGTTCATCAAAGTTCTCCTTCATGATGTTCGTTCTGTGCGGTGCGCTGCGGATCAACCCCTCATGGTTCTTTCCGATGTACTCAATGGGATCGATACCAGCTTCCGAACCGGCCCAAGCAATGTTCTCGCCCCAACCTCGCCCAACATATCCGGCTGCCGCCAGACGATCTGCGGGGCCTTTACCGGACGGATCAAAGTGGGCGAAGAAATCGCGATTGATCATGTCTTGCGAGTATAGACGCGCAGCATTCGCCAGAGCCTGGTTGGGTGCCAGCGGTTGTTTGGGAGTGCTAGTGATCGTATTGGGAGCCAGGTCTGTATTCAGATCAATCCCATATCTGGCCACCTCAGCCAGAGGATTAGCGCGGGCACGATTGACGAGCTCAAGAAGCAGTTGCTCCTGTCCGGAGATTTCAACCCCAGCCAACATGCACCGCGACTCCAGTACTTCCATAAAGCAACGAGTGTAGGTTGCCTTGGCTGTTTTTCGTGATCGCACTCTTTGCATCTGCAATCCCCTTTTGGCCCTGAAAGGATTGGTCAGTATTTCAAGGAACAAGTTTCTTGGATTCGATGCTTACTCTCACCGGTCCCACCTATCCTACTTGATTATCATTAAGCATGTCGACACGTTCGATTTGGGATTGAGGCACATTCAACGTGGCCTGGCGTCGCAGGCTCCCACTCAATCGGCGTGTGCCTTTTCTTCTCTTGGTTTGCCCAAATCACCAATCGTGCGGCAGCCATACCTCCGGGGTCCCGAAATGTTGGTTAGCTTGCATTAGGTCTGCACGAAAGTCGTCTCCCGGTTATTTAATGGGAGAGAGCATCATGAGTCGTGGTTGCTCAAGACTTGTGGTTGATCTGTCGGCCATGGACCAGGGTTTTTTGAGCGCTACGCACGTGGGCAAAGACAGTTCGGGATAAAGGCGCGCGAGCTTCGCCGAACGAACGCAACTGTGGTTCCAGGGTCGAGTAGGCCTAATGCCTTGGCAGCCTCATTACAGCTAGAGCGATGCTTCTTCTCCGAACTCTCGAACAACCCGCACTTCCACTTTGCCTATTCGGACGTGACCGTTTGATCATGAAGTTGTCCGAACAAATACCCATGACGGCCCCGCACGAATTTCGTATGGCTCGGTTCAGCGTTTCGGGCAACAAGCTTCGAGCTATTCGAAACGACGCTGCCCAATTAGCAAATTCAGCTTGATGGGCGATAGACGACTAAATTGACCACGCCTGCGGTTTATTCCCCCATCTCTGCTGAGAGTTTAGGTGAGTGTAGGTGATCCTCCATGCTTACCGTT
>JADLDX010000983.1 GCA_020846515.1 Pirellulaceae bacterium | reverse complement strand
CTCCCAGATCTGGGAGTTGTGGGCTGCGGGCTCAAGTCCCAATTAGGGACGCATGTGGGGCTGAGCCGTCGGTTTCCATACTAATGCCAGTGTCAGGCACTCAAGCCGGCCACATGGATTTTGTCGTAACAGTTTTACGTCCAAGCGGAGGTAACGGTTCGGCCGAGGCGCAGCCCGCCCTGAGAGGGCACGCCACTGCTAGACGTAAGGTTTTACTCTACAACGGCTTGTGGACAAGAGGGGAGAGCAAAATGCTAGCATCATCTCACGCAGAGACGCCGCCGAATTTGTAGAACAGTTGCCCCCAACTGTTCCCGCACAAATTGTAGAATAGTCGTCCCCAACGAATCCTATAACTCTGTCATTTCATTCGCGCATCGATCAATTGCCCGGCATCCATCCAACCGGATGCGATCGCATCGAATGGCATTTACCCCAACGGGGTTTTACAATCTCGCGCTGTCCGCTCGCCAACCATGCGTCAACCGCAATCGACCATGCCCACCGGCCGATGGTCCAAACCCGTGGGGGTAATCACGTTTGATGTGGGCCGCGACTTGACGGGGACGAAATGGCGGGGCGGGCCGCCGGTACCCAGGGTACGCGGCTACGCCGCGAACCCTGGGCTGTGGAATCTAACGCCGTTGGCGTACATCGCAGTAGCTATTTCTTCATGTCGAAGTCGTGCTTCGTTTTGCCGGAGCCTACTTCTGCGGTCAAGGTCGACTGGTCATTGTATTGCTCAGGAATAAATTGTTCGACCCAATCCTCTCCCAGCGGCCCCTTTTTTCCAGGCACCACCCGCGTGGCTCGCACTTGAACTTGGTTGACCCCTTCGCGGGCCTTCATCGAGTATCGACCGTCCTTGATGACACCACCCTCGGCGCCGATCGACTCGTTCTGAGGTTGGAAAACGATTTCGCCTTCCACGATATCCTGGCCATCGAACTTTACCGTGCCTGATATATCGTACTTTCTGGGACCTTTTTCAGTATTGCAACCTGCCTGCACGCTCAATAGCGCGACGGCACAAATCAGGGTTGTCATCCAACGCATTGAAAACTCCGGTGAAGTCGGTGATTGAGAACTGGTTCGCTTAAAACTTGCGGCACCCTGGCGACGTCGTGCGTGGCCAGGGTGCCGTCATTGGGAATCTAGTCAGGGAAACACTAGTAAAGCCATTGGAAATGAACAGGCAAGTGCTTGGCTCGAGTGGTAGTCTAGTACTCGCCCAATACTTCACCTAAATCGCGTGTGCCTGCGGCGCGGTAAGTGATCAAGTCGATACTGTCGCTTACGAAACGCACGGAACCATCGGACAGTGCGACGTTCACGCCACCGGTATGATACGATCGCGCAGCCAGGAAAGCGTTGGGAGTGGCGGTGGTCAAGGTCGAAGGCGCCTTGGGCAAGAAATTAATGCCCTGGTAACCAACCGTGTCAGCCACAGTCGTGTTCGGTCCGCGGAGCGTACCGAACCAGTTGTTGCCAAACCACGAGTTGCTGTATCGGCCGCGCAAGTCGTTAGTGGTCGTATCGGGAACAACCACAATCTCACCGAGTAAAAACGTGTTCGAGGTACCATCCTTGATATCTGTCAAACGTGTTTTCGATTTGACAAAGAAAACGCCATTAAGGTTCTGACCATTGGCTCCGAACACAGTCGATCCGGCGCAAGCGACGTAGTTCGTATGCAGACCTTGAACAACCCCTGTCACACCATTAACGGTGTTCGTGTCACGAGTTTGCGTCTTTGGGCTGCTGGGGTCCGAAGGGCAATACAATGACGGAACGATCGTGCTCTTGTTGGGCCCGTTATTGCCAAACAGCGCCCAGCCATTGCCTTGCACCTGGGCATAAAACTGCTGATACAGCGCGTTCTGCTCAATGTAAGGCAAGGTTGGATGGACCCAGCAACCGCGAATCCATGGCCCGTCGTTGGCATAGAAGTTGTTGTATTGCCCGGGCGGCAACTTGTTGAAGGTATCGTGGTGCATGTGCAAGCCGAGCGCGAGCTGCTTGAGATTGTTCGTACATTGCATGCGCCGAGCGGCCTCGCGAGCCGATTGCACGGCGGGCAAAAGCAATCCGACGAGAATGCCAATGATGGCAATCACCACCAAGAGTTCCACGAGCGTGAATGCGGCCCCAGGCCGCATCGATGAGCGTCTCATTGCAACGATCCTCACAAAAAATTAAAAAAGTCGAAGCGACGCAAAAAATGAAGCCGCATGGGCACGCCCTTATCGGCATGCTTAAGGCGACTGAGGCACCATTCTAGATAGAATGGCCCTATCATGGAATAGACACCCCCCCAGATTTGGCTTTTTGAATCTTCGGTAATGATGGAATCAATGAGGGCCAGGTAGCCACCGCTGCCAAGCGGTGGAGTATCACCTGAAACGCTTCCACCGTCTGGCGACGGTGGCTACGAAGCTTCCACCGTCTGGTGACGGGTGGCTACGAAGCTTCCACCGTCTGGCGACGGGTGGCTACGAAGCTTCCACCGCCTGGCGACGGGTGGCTACGAGGAGCTTGCCGGGTGTTTTGTTCGGGCATTTACGCTCCGATTCTGGCGGGGTACCATTGGTCGCATTAACTAGAAACGCTTGCCCCTTACGACACCAATAGAAGCTTTTATGGCACGTCTGGCACACCACGTATTTTTCACGCTGCACGATAATTCCCCGGCCAAAGTGGCCGAATTAATTGCGGCTTGTCAAAAGTATTTGACCAATCACCCAGGTCTGGAATCGATCGACGTCGGAACGCTCACCCCGGATTTGGTTCGGCCTGTCAATGATCGCGCTTATGACGTGAGTCTACACACCGTGTTTGCCGACCGCGCCGCTCACGACGCTTACCAGGTCGCGCCGCGGCACAATCAGTTCATAGACGAACAAAAACCCAACTGGAAGCAAGTACGAGTCTTTGATTCAGATTTAGCTTAACCAAGCCTTGGTTAGCTCAACCAAGCCTATTGGGCCAAGCCGCCCCCATAACCTCAACAGGCGGGAATCGGACTATTGGCAAGCAGCGCCGCTGGCAGTTGGCTTAACGAACAAACTGGCCGAACTTTCATGGGTTGATTTAGTGCTCGGCAGCCCGCATGAACCGTCAACCTCTGGCAATAAAAGGTACAGTTGAGGCAACTGGCAAGTATTTAGTTGGGTACGCTGGATACCCAGGCCATCCTCGGGCCATTCCACGGGGCCATGCCCGTTGGTTGGCTCGCCCCATATAGTGCCATGTCGAGTAGTGCAATGTCGGGCGACCGGGCCACGCAACCAAACAAGCAAGGAACTCTCAATGCATGCCACTGAAGCGACTGATTACTTTTTCGAGAATGCGGCTGATCGTTTGGAGTTGGCGCCATGGATGCGCAAGTTACTAAAGACGCCCAAACGTGAAGTCACCGTGCAAGTCGTGTGCGAGATGGATGATGGAAGGGTTGAGACCTTTTTGGGGTATCGCGTGCAGCATGATAATGCGCGCGGTCCCATGAAAGGTGGTCTGCGCTATCATCCGGCAGTGGACTTGGACGAAGTGCGTTCTCTGGCCAGCTTGATGACCTGGAAGACCGCCGTGGTAAACCTGCCCTATGGCGGTGCCAAAGGTGGCGTAGGCGTTGACCCCAAGCAACTCTCGCGTAAAGAGTTGGAGCGACTGACTCGCGGCTTCGTCGATGAAATCCACGATATCATCGGCCCGGATACCGATATCCCCGCGCCGGATATGGGTACCGGTTACGAAGTCATGGCCTGGATCCGCAATCAGTGGGAAAAGTATCACGGATTTAATCCAGCCGTCATCACAGGTAAACCAGTCGAAGAATATGGTGCCAAAGGTCGTGAAGAGGCGACCGGTCGCGGCGTCGGAATTCTGGCGGTCAAGTTCATGCGACGCTTCAACGTGAAACCGGAAAGCTGCCGGACAGCCATCCAAGGTTTTGGCAACGTTGGTTCGCACGCGGCCAAGTTTCTTAGCGAAGCGACCTTTCCCGTGGTGGCCGTCAGCGATGTCAGCGGTTGTTACTACAATCCCAAAGGCTTGAATGTCCCAGAACTCCTTCGCTATTCCATGAACAATAAAGGTTCCCTAGCTGGATTCAAGGACGCAGAGGTATTGCCAGCCGATGAACTATTAGGCATCGATTGCGATTTGCTGATACCAGCCGCGCTCGGAGGCGTGATCACCAAGGACAATGTGGACAAGATCAAGGCCAAGTCGATTATCGAGGGCGCCAATGGTCCGATCTATCCAGACG